>NZ_PZGG01000074.1 GCF_003043455.1 Staphylococcus simulans
CTCTTGATGTACACAATCAAGGCAATATTTCTCAGGACTTGTATAGTTAAAAAATGAAAAACAAGAAATTTTTTTGTGAAATATTAAGAAATGAGACTCTCAGAATTATATGCTTATACATTCTATTATTTATTATATAATAAAAATAGATGAGTACAACTCGATATTGTGGGATAGAGAATTTTCTTGAATCTGAATTCAGGAAAAATTAGGTAAAATTAGAAAAGTTCTAATCATAAAAATAGGAACAGAAATGATTTTACTCATACTGTTCCTATTTAGTAAAAAGTCCGATTCAAACAAACTTTTCATGTACTTATTTTAATGTATGCAGTGCTAAAATAGCTGAATTAACTTTGTTTTGCACAGAATCTGCTCGAGATGTTAAAACGATTGGGAATTTTGATCCTAAAATTAAATTAGCCGTTTGTGCATTTGCAAAATATGTTAATGATTTGTAGAGTGTGTTGCCAACATCAAGGTGCGGAACAATTAACGCGTCGACGTCGCCTGCAATATCAGACTCAATGCCCTTTTCAATTGCACTTTCTTTATCAATTGCGTTATCAAAGGCGAACGGTCCTTCTACGTTTAAAAACTCGTGTTGTTTAAAGTGTGCAGCAATTTCTGCAGCATCTACAGACGAAGGTATTTTAGTTGTAGGGTGTTCTAAGGATGATAATAATCCGACATTTAAACTTTTATAACCAATATTTTTAGCAAAGCTTTCAATATTTTCAATCATATGAATACGATCATCTATACTAGGTTTTACATTTAAAGCAACATCACTGATTATCAACATTTTATGATACGAAGGAATATCGAAACACGATACATGATTTAAAAACTGCCGATCATCCATAAACGTTTTGTGTTTGAGCACAAAAGATAAAATTTCTGATGAAGGTAAATTACCTTTCATTAAAATATGAGGTTGTTCTGAGTTCAAGTCATCAGCACACTTTTTAAAGACATCTTCTCGCTCTTGAAATGTTCGTAAGTGAATACGACTTAATAAATCACCTTCAATGTTAAAAGAACGTATTAATTCTGTAGGATCTTTTGTCCCATAAAGTGTTACATGACACTTTGTTTGTTTAAGTAATTGCACAATTGCTGCGATTGTTTTCTCATCATTCGCAAATAAAACACCAACGTTACCTTGTAACTCTTGGGTATTAGAGATCAATGTATCGAATTCCATAGCTAATCTCCTCTCATTTCAAATAGATTACATCGCATGGTTTTGTTCTATCATTTCTCTTGCGTTTTCTCTAGTCAATTTCGTGACATTAGCTCCAGAAATCATTCTTGCAACTTCATCTATACGATTCTCTCCTGTAAGTTCTTCGACGTGAGTTGTTGTTCTATCGTCTTGTGAGGCCTTACTGATTAATAGATGATGGTCACTCATTGATGCGACTTGTGGCAAGTGTGAGATACATATAACTTGAATATACTCAGAAATGGCACGCATTTTTTCCGCCATTTTTTGAGCGGCAATTCCTGAAACGCCAGAATCGACTTCATCAAATAATATAGCTGTTTGACCGCGTGATTTAACAAAAATGCTTTTTAAAGCTAACATGATACGAGACAATTCACCACCAGAGGCTATTTTAGCCAGACTTTTTAGTGGTTCACCTTTATTCGGGCTAATTAATATTTCTATTTTTTCTATACCCTCTGCATTTGGTTCATCTAAAGGTTTGAATGAGATTTCGAGATTGGCATCTTTCATTTGTAGATTTTGAATTTCCTCTACAATATGATCTCTTAGTTCACGCGCCACTTTTCTTCTTTCTTTTGAAAGCATTTGACCTTCTTTATTTAATTGTTCTTGTAACTGAGTAATCTCTTCTTTTAAATTTGCTGTACTTTGTTCATAATTTTCTATTTTGTTAATTTCATCATCTAGTTTAGCTTGATACTGTATTAAACTAGAAATATCTTTACCATATTTTCTTTTGAGATTATTTAATAAATTCATACGAGATTCTAATTCATTTAAATACTGCTCATCAAATTCTGAATTTGATAGTTCATCATATAGCTCATGTTTAGCATCTTCCAGCGTATAGTAAAATTGGTCAACTTGTTCTTTAAGTTCAGTGAACTTTTTAGGAATAATTTCATCAATATTCGCAAGTTGCAGACTTAATTCATAGAGGCGATCTGGAATAGCTTGTTCATCTGTTAACGTTGCATGAGCCGCATTTAAAGCTAAACTTAAATTTTCAGAATTTTGAATACGTTTAATATCTGCTTCTAATTGTTCAACTTCGCCCTCTTGTAAATTTGCTTCTGAAAGTTCATCAGCCTGAAACTTCATTAAGTCTAATCTTTGAAGTAATGCTTGGTCAGCAGATTCCAATTCATCGAGTTCATGTGTTTTAGCTTTAAATGTTTGATAAGTATTTTGGTATTGCTTTAAAATGTCATCATATTTGCCATCTGAGTATGAATCTATCAATTGAAGATGATACTTTTGTTTTAGTAGTGATTGCGTCTCGTGTTGACCATGAATATCCAATAATTCTTGCATAATTAAACGCAAGTCATGTAAGGTTACCGTTTGATTGTTAACTTTACATAAACTTTTACCTGAACTGAAGATTTCTCTTTTGACGATTAAAAAATCCTCATCCGCATCAACTTCTAACTCATTCAGCGTGCGAATAACTTCTGGATTGTTATCAATATCAAAGATACCTTCTATGGTTGCTTTCTTTTCGCCATGACGAACAAAATCTGAAGATGCACGCATACCTATAAGTTGTCCAATAGCATCGATGATGATAGATTTACCTGAACCTGTTTCACCGCTTAATACGGTTAATCCATCTCCGAAATTAATTTCTAATTCATCAATGATAGCAAACTGTTTAATTGTTAGTGTTTGTAACATGGCTTATCGCTTCCTTATAACAAATTAAAAATACGTGTTTTGATAGCATTAGCTGCTTCCTCATCGTGACAAATGAGTAAGCAAGTATCATCACCACAAATTGTACCGAGTACTTCATCCCAATCGATTTGGTCTAAGATAGCGCCGATAGATTGCGCATTACCTGGGAGTGTTTTTAAAACTAATAAATTACCGGTTCCTTCAATATTTACAAAAGAATCCATTAAATATCGTCCGAGTTTTTCTAAGGGATGATATTTTCTATCATTTGGTAAACTATAAATGTATTGACCTGTCGGTGCAGGTACTTTGATTAACTGTAATTCTTTAATATCTCGTGAAACAGTTGCTTGTGTTACATTCAAATCAAATGAATTTAAACGTTTTACCAATTCATCTTGAGTTTCAACCTGCTCAGTGGATATGATTTCTCTGATTTTTATGTGTCTTACTGATTTTTTAGCCACTTTTCTTACACCTCAAATTACGAATATTTATACAATCATAGTATCACATGTTTGGACAAAATGCTTTTATTTTCTTCTAATTTAGCGTCTTTATGCTCAAGATTAGTGCATATTTATAAAACTTTATAAATAGAAATAAGCTAAGTCTAAATTGAATATTAGGACTCAGCTTATTATTTTAGTGATCACGTTTGTAGAACAACTGCGTTAGATTTTCAAGTTCAGTTGTATCGTAATGTCTATCTGATAATTGTTTTAAACATTGGTTCGCTTGCTCAACATGATATTCAAGTCGCTCTTCTGTTTCTTCTAAACCTAGTAAAGTTACATAGGTGCTTTTATGATTTTTCTCATCGCTACCAACAGGTTTACCTAATTTTTCAGCATCACCATAGACATCTAATAAGTCATCTTTAATTTGGAATATTAAGCCTAAATGCTCACTATACGTATCAAGAACCTCTGATATTTCAGTGTCTGCTTTCGCAATAGTTGCTGCTGCATTAATAGCAAAAGATAATAATGCGCCAGTTTTTTCACGATGAATTTGTTGTAAAGTGTCTAAAGAGATTTTTTTATTTTCATTTTCCATATCTAATGTTTGTCCGCCAATCATGCCTAAATGACCACTTGCATCAGAAAGTTGTGTGATTAAAGCTACTTTAGTTTCAGAATCAATCGCATCGTCTGTACTGATTAAGTTAAAAGCTTTTGTTAATAGAGCATCTCCTGCTAATAGTGCTTTCCATTCTCCATAAACTTTATGATTTGTTAATTTGCCTCTTCGATAATCATCATCATCCATAGCGGGTAAATCATCATGAATGAGTGAGTATGTGTGTACCATTTCTAACGCTAAAGCAGTACGGATACCCTTAGTGTAAGTGTGGTTTTTAGAAAGCATTTTTAAAGTTTCTAATAATAGAACTGGACGAATACGTTTTCCTCCAGCTTCAAGAGAATAACGCATACTTTCTTCTAAATTAGTGCCAAGAGCTGAATTAGGAATCGTTTCTAGTAATTGCTGGTTGATGATTTCAATAATTTTATTCATTTTCATTCTCAGCTGATGCTTCAGCTTGTTCTCCATCATTAGATTTCATGAGTTCATTCACTTTCTTTTCTGCACTTTTTAACGTTTCATCACAAGATGCTGAAAGTTTCATCCCTCTTTGGTATAAGTCTAATGCTTCTTCCAAAGAAACTGTTTCATTATCTAATTTTTTTACAATGTTTTCTAATTCTTCCATCATATTTTCGAAACTTTGTTCATTACTCATCTTTATTGCACCTAACTTTCTTCACTATTGTATCAACTTCTCCATCTTTCATGGTTAAACTGATGTGATCATTAGTTTTTAATGATTGCGTACTTGTAATAACTTGGTTATCTTTATTGACAATCGTATAACCGCGCAACATCGTGTTAGTTGGACTTAAATTATTTAAGTTTTCTAACCGTTGTGCCAACTTAGTTTTGGCATTACTAAGGATGTTATTCATTGATTTATTTAAAACTTTATCGAGTTGCGATTTGTTTAAAACAGCTTGTTGAGTCAGTTGTTTCAAATCTCTCACATTTATACGACTATTCAGCAGATTAATACGCTGACGTAAATAAGTCAGTTGATTAGTCATCGCAGTACTTAGTTGTTTTTCAAGCTCATCTCGTCGTTGGATTTGTTGATCATATAACAACGATGGTTGCTTAAATTTATAATAAGAAGCCACATGCTCTAAATGCTTTTTCTTATTATTGATTAATTGGACAATGTGTCTTGATAAGCTTAACTCTATTTGTTTAATATATTGAGTCAGTTCTACTTGGTCCGGCGTTGCAATTACAGCAGCTTGTGTAGGTGTAGCAGCTCGTACATCTGCTACAAAATCGCTTAATGTAAAGTCCGTTTCGTGGCCGACTGCGGAAATAACAGGAGTCTGAGTATCAAAGATTGCACGTACTACATCTTCTTCGTTAAAATTCCACAAATCTTCAATAGAACCTCCGCCACGTCCTAAAATAATAACATCTGCTCCCAATGTATCAGCGTATCGCAATTTTTCTACAATATCATTTTTAGCCTGTTCTCCTTGAACTAATGTGCTGATTTGAATTTGTTCAACCAATGGAAATCGGCTATTAATTGTAGAATGAATATCTCGTATTGCAGCACCTGTACTTGCAGTCAGTACTGCAATTTTTTTAGGGAGTTTTGGAATCGGTTTTTTGTGACTCATATCAAATAAACCTTGTTTAGTTAACGCTTTTTTCAGCTCTTCTAAACGTTGATATAAATTACCGATACCGTCTAGATGCATTTTATTAACATATATTTGATAATTACCGCGTCTTTCATACACACTAACACGTGCTTCTATTAAGACTTCATCCCCTTCTTTGGGTGTGAAATCTAATTTACTTGCTTGTGCTTTAAACATCATAGCATTTACGACACTGTTGTTATCTTTCAGATTAAAATATAAGTGACCACTACTATGACGTTTAAAATTTGATAATTCACCTTTAAGTAAAACTGATTGCAGGTGTGGGTCTTGGTCAAATTTATATTTGATATATTTAGTTAAGGCTGTAACACTTAAATAATCGGACATACTAATCACTCTATCCTATTGATTTAAATTACTTAATACACCGTTGATAAAACGATAATGATCTTCATCACTGAATTGTTTAGCAAGTTCAACAGCTTCATTGATAACGACTTTTGGTGGTGTATCACTATGCTCAAGTTCAAAAGCAGCGATTCTTAAAATGATACGGTCTGATTTCAATAATCGAGAGATTTTCCAATCTTTTAGATTTTCTTGGATTTTTTGATCAAGTACTGGTTCGTGGTCTTTTACGCCTGATACTAACCAATGAATAAAATCAAATTCTAAATCCGGATAATCATCTTTAATAAAATTAATGGCTTCATCTATAGATAAATCTGTATTCTTCATTTCAAGTTGAAACAGTGCTTGAAATGCTTGGCTTCTTGATTCTTTACGACTCATTGAGCGTGCTCCTTTGTTACTTATTTCTTGTTATTTTTAACTTCAATATGTGTGATATGAACGTTGACTTGTTTAGGAACTATAGTTGTCATATTGCTGAGGGAATTGAAAATCGTTTGTTGAATTTTCAATGCTGTTTGAGAGATGTTGATACCATACTTAAACTCACAGAATACATCTATATAAATTCCATCTTCTTTTGTTTCAAGTTTTATACCTTTAGTTAAATTTTTGCGATTCAACTTTTCAGGTGAAGCATTTTTAATTTCAGCAAAGTGTCCAGTTAATCCATCTATTTCAGATGTTGCAATACTTGCAATTGAGATTAATACTTCTGGAGAGATTTCCACTCTACCTAAATGTGCATGTGTATCTTCTGATACTTTTACCATGTGAATGCCTCCTTCTTAATCCTCTTTCATAATATCATTTTGTTCTAAGAATTTAGTGTTATATCGTCCGCTATTAAAAATGTCGTTTTCTAATAAACGAATATGGAATGGGATTGTTGTATCTATACCTAACACTAAGAACTCACTTAAGGCACGTAAACCTGCCATAATCGTTTCTTCACGAGTAGGTTCATGAACAATTAATTTAGCAACCATAGAATCGTAATAAGGAGGAATTGTATAGTTTGTATAACAAGCTGATTCAATTCTTACACCATAGCCTCCTGGCGCTAAATATTGAGTGATTTTACCTGGTGATGGCATAAAGTTTTTATATGGATTTTCAGCATTAATACGAAACTCCATTGCATGTCCATTAATCTTAATGTCGTCTTGTGTGAATGGCAATGGCTCACCCATTGCAACTAATAATTGTAATTTTACTAGATCAATCCCAGTAACCATTTCTGTAACCGGATGTTCAACTTGGATTCTAGTATTCATTTCCATGAAGTAATACTCGTCAGTATCTAAGTCATAGATATACTCAATTGTGCCTGCATTTTCATAATTTACTGCTTTGGCAGCTCTAATAGAAGCTTGACCCATTTCATGTCTTTTTTCTGGGGTCAATATCGGTGAAGGTGCTTCTTCAACAAGTTTTTGCATTCTGCGTTGAATTGTACAATCACGTTCACCTAATTGAATTACATTACCATATTGATCACCGATAATCTGGAATTCGATATGACGGAAATTCTCAATGAATTTTTCAAGATACAAACCACCATTCCCAAAGGCAGTTTCTGCTTCTTGTTGTGTCATTTTATAACCATTTTCTAATTCTTTTTCATCTCTGGCTACACGAATCCCTTTACCACCACCGCCTGCAGTGGCTTTAATGATAACTGGATAACCAATTTCTTCTGCAGTTTTTTTAGCATCCTCAATTGAATCTACTAGACCATCACTGCCAGGCACAACCGGTACATTCGCATTAATCATTTCATCTTTAGCTACGTCTTTAATCCCCATCTTTTGAATGGATTCATAACTTGGACCGACAAACTTAAGTTGACATGCTTCGCATAATTCTGCGAAATCTCCATTTTCTGCCAAGAATCCATAACCTGGATGTACTGCATCACATCCAGTAGAAGTAGCGATAGATAAGATGTTTGGAATATTTAAATATGAATCTTTAGATTGTGTAGGACCCACACAGTACGCTTCATCAGCAATTTGAGTATGTAGTGCTTCTTTATCCCCTTCAGAATAAATTGCAACTGTGTGTAACCCTAAATCCTTACACGCTCTGATAATTCTAACGGCAATTTCGCCGCGATTGGCAATTAAAACTTTTTTCATTATTATTTCACCTTAAATAACGGTTGGCCATACTCTACCATTTGTCCGTCTTCAACTAAGATTTCAGTAATTTCCCCAGAAACTTCTGCTTGAATTTCATTAAATAACTTCATAGCTTCTAAAATACATACTGTTGAATCATTTGATACAGTATCCCCAACTTTTACATAAGCTTCTTCTTCTGGTGACGGTGATTTATAGAATGTTCCTACCATTGGTGCGTTAATTGTTTTCCCCTGATCAGCTTCTGAATTTGCAGCAGAAGAAGCTTCGCTGACAGCTGAATCATTTTGTACAGGTGCTGGCGCAGCTGCTTGTGCAGGGAAAGCTTGTTGAGAAATTTGTGGTGTAATGATTTCTCTTTCTTTTTCTTTCTTTAAGTTAATAATACTTCCCTTGTTATCTTCGATATTAATTTCAGTAAGATTTGAATTATCTAGTATTTCAATTAATTCCTTGATTTCTTTAAAATTCATAGTACTGCTCCTTCAGATTGTTTTTACTCTTCTTGTATATTTTACTTGACTGAAATTATCAATTCAAGCATATCACTATAACTTTAGACATTCTCATGATGTAAAACAAAGATAATAAAATAAAAGAACCCCTTTCATTCATCTAATCCATCAACATAAAAAGTTGACTATCATTAAAGGATTGGATGTCAGAAAAGGGGTCATTTAAAATTTAGGCTCTTGAAACGTAACTTCCATCGCCAGTGTTGATTACGAGAACGTCTCCTTCGTTTACGAAAAGAGGTACGTTTAGCGTATATCCAGTTTCTACTGTAGCTGATTTAGTTGCACCAGTTGCAGTATCACCTTTAATACCAGGCTCAGTTTCTGTTACTGTAAGCTCAACAGTTTTAGGTAATTCTACACCAATTGTTTCGCCTTCGTAAGTTTGGATTTGAACTTCCATATTTGCTTTCAAATATTTTAATGCTTCTTCTAAATAATCTCCAGGCAATTCAGTTTGTTCAAATGTTTGATTGTCCATAAATACATGAGTATCACCATCTGCATATAAATATTGCATGCGGTGGTTTTCAATCATTGCTTGTTCTACTTTTTCACCTGCGCGGAATGTTTTTTCTTGAATTGCGCCAGTTCTTAAGTTTCTTAGTTTAGAGCGAACAAATGCTGAACCTTTACCTGGTTTTACATGTTGGAAATCAATAACTTTCCAAATACCGTTATCAACAGATATTGTTAAACCTGTTTTAAAATCATTAACCGAAATCATTCAGTTTCCTCCTCATATACGCTTTCATTATAAAATAATAAGGTCTTTTGTGCATTTAGTAAAGACTTCATTACCATTTTCTGTGATTAAGATGTCATCTTCTATTCTGATTCCACCTAGTCCTTCTATATAGATACCCGGTTCTACCGTTACGCAATTATTTGGGACTAATACATAATCAGATTGTTTGGCAAGCATAGGTTGTTCATGAATTTCTAAGCCGATACCATGTCCTGTGGAATGTCCGAAATTATCTCCATAACCGTAACTTGCGATAATATCACGTGCAATCGCATCTGCTTCTTTGCCTGTCATGCCTGCTTTGATTTGTGCAACAGCAGTTTTTTGTGCTTCTAAAACAATATTATAAGCTTCTACTAGTTTAGGGTCTGGTTGACCAATCGCAAATGTACGAGTGATATCAGATACATAACCATTATAATATGCACCAAAATCTAAAGTGATTAGCTCACCTTCTTCAATGACTTTGTCACTTGCGACACCATGTGGTAATGCACCTCTGTAGCCTGATGCTACGATTGTGTCAAAGGATGGACCACTTGCCCCTAGTTTCAACATTTTACCTTCTAATTCGGCTTTTAATTCTTGTTCTGTCATACCTGCTTTTGCAATACTTAAAATGTACTCATATGTTTTATCTACAATATCTGCAGCTTTTTGAATTGTATCAATCTCTGATTGATCCTTGATAGCTCTAATATCTTCAATCGCACTGCCAATACTTTGATATTCAACATCAGAATCATTTAATTGTTGGAATGTATCATAACTGACGATATGTCCTTCAAAACCAGCATACTTTACTTCGTTTTGTTCGAGCACGGATTTAACTTCATCAATTAAACCTGCAGAACGATTTACAATTTCAAATTCAGAAGCTTGGTTTGTAGCTTGATCAATATAACGGAAATCCGTAATCAAGATACGACGCTCAGGTGTAATAACTAAAGCGCCACTTGTGCCTGTAAAACCTGATAAATAACGACGGTTGTAATCAGATAATACAACTAACGCATCTAAATTTTTTTCTGAAATAATTTGATTTACTTTTTCAATTCTAGACATACATACTCCTCCTATGTCATTCTTAATCATGTAATTTTATGGAGCTGTGATAGTGATTTTATCACTTTTATTATAATCAAAGTTTATCACAAAGCGGATAGAACTATAAGCTTTTATACCTCATATTAAGGAACATTACGCTAAAAGTATAAGAAAATTAAAGTGCAAACTGAAATATAAGAATCTAAGAAC
>NZ_PZGG01000075.1 GCF_003043455.1 Staphylococcus simulans
TCGTAATTATTACGATTTATATCATAACACAATTTCCATCTTTATCAATACTTTTTGCTCATTTTTTAGGCAAAGTTATTTACTAATTGCGAGTTTTTCTATACAATAGAATACATTGAGCTTATGCTGCTTAATTTATCCATCTTGCACGAAAAGCATGATTGTGGTAAATTTAAGTGCGTAAGTATTGCTAATAACTTAATAGAAAGGGTGTCTACATTGCGCGTAAACGTAACATTAGCTTGCACAGAATGCGGCGATCGTAATTATATTACTACTAAAAACAAACGTAACAATCCTGAACGTATCGAAATGAGAAAATACTGCCCAAGATTGAACAAATATACATTACACCGCGAAACTAAATAATGTATTGAAACTACGATAGTGAACTTACCTATTCAAATCGGTAATGTTCACTTTTTTTATTGGTCTAAATATACACCTCTCCTTCTATTTTTTCTAATGGGTTCTAAATCATAATTATTTAGCATTTGTTTCAAAAAAGCGGACACAATGAACATTTTTTCGTCTTTTTTCTGAATTTTTTAAAATATTTGATTTAATGCATCAAAGGTCATTGATTAGTCGTAAAAAAACAATTGGAATAGAGTACATATATTTTAATTTAAAGAAAAGATTAGAGGTAACGCATATGGATGAAAATAAAATGAATAGAGGACTCAGTTCTCGCCATATATCAATGATTGCTATCGGGGGCGCAATCGGTACAGGTCTCTTTATCGCGATGGGCGGTGTCATTTCCCAAGCTGGCCCTGGCGGTGCAATTGCAGCATATCTGATTATTGGTATTATGTTATATTTCTTAATGTCATCAGTCGGAGAACTCGCAACCTTTTATCCTGTATCAGGTTCTTTCAGTTCCTATTCAACACGATTTGTAGACCCTTCACTTGGTTTTACGGTCGGTTGGCTATACTGGGCAATGTGGTCACTTGTTACAAGCGTAGATGTCATTATCGCATCAAACGTCTTGTATTATTGGGACACATTTAAGTTCTTCTCTCCATTAACATGGAGTTTAATATTTATCACATTCTTACTATTATTGAACATCTTTACAGTAAGAGCCTTCGGTGAAGCGGAATTCTGGTTAGCAGCGATTAAAGTTGTTACGATTATCGTTTTCATCGTTGTAGGTATATTAACTATCTTTGGTATCCTTGGCGGTCATACGTATGGTTTTAAAAACTTCACAGTTGGTGAAGCACCATTTGTTGGCGGAATTGCCGGATTCTTAAGCGTTTTACTTATCGCCGGATTCTCAGTCGGTGGTACAGAAATTGTAGCGGTCACAGCCGGTGAATCTGATGACCCTAAAAAATCAATGCCACGTGCGATTAAATCAGTATTCTGGAGAATTTTATTATTCTATGTGCTCTCAATCGCAGTAATCTCAGCAATTTTACCTTACAATGAACCATTGTTACTTAACAAAAGTGAATCCGTAACACAAAGTCCATTCACGATTGTGTTCGATAGAGTCGGCATTGCCTTTGCGGCATCAGTCATCAACGCGGTTATTTTAACATCATTACTATCAGCCGCAAACTCTGGTATTTATTCAACAAGCCGTATGCTGTTCTCACTCAGCACTGACAGACAAGCACCGAAATTCTTGAGTTACTTGCATGGCAAAACAAAATTACCGATTCCAGCAATTTTAACAAACTTCGTGATTGTAGTAGTGGTTATTATTTTAGCGAACTTCCATGCGAATGCGATCTTTACTTTACTTGGTATCATTGGACAACTTGTCATCTTCGTATGGGCAGCTGCAATCTTCTCTCAAATCAGATTGCGTAAAGGATTAAAAGCACAAGGTATAGATGTTAAAGAACGATTGCCGTATAAAACACCGTTATATCCGCTAGGACCTATTCTTGTTTTAGCTATACTCGTGTTCTTATTATTCGGTGGTTCATTTGAAAATATGATTCACATGAATGTCGGTGGATTAATTAAAGATTTCGTTCCGATTGTCGTGCTCTTTATAATTTTCATTGTGCATAAAATAGTTAAGAAAACAAAACCTGTTAAATTAAAAGACATGGATGTAAGAAGTTTCGAAGAATTTAATAAAGTGAAATAATCATTTATACAGACAGATTGGCTTTGGCCAATCTGTTTTTTTATTTCTTCTTATAACTTTTAAGATTTTACCGTCTATTGATATGTAGTATAATAGGAGTAATAAGATGAGAAATCGAGGTGTTACAACATGGTAGGACAAACAAATTTATTTGACGATGTTTTAAAGGAAGATGAACGTTTTGTGATTGTCGTTCAGTCTCTTGAAGAAAAAAACGGCAGACTTATTAAAAGAACTTTAAGAGAATATCCAAGTCTAGAACACGATCAAATGGTACCTCTATTTGAACACTTAAAAGATGTTTACCTAAGTGAACCGTTTGAAAGTGGACAGTCTGCATTTATTATTACCGTTTATACAAACTTAGATTACTCTGCTGATAATATTTATGCGCTTGTAAAACGAAACCATGGCATGCATGAATGGACACATACAGCTAAATAAGATGTATCGCATACAAAAGGAGACTCTCTTTAACAGAAAGTCTCCTTTTGTATTTGAAATTATAAAATTTTCTTTAAAGCATAGACGATGCCGTCTGAATTATGATCTAACGTCACAAAGTCAGCAACTTCTTTTAAGGCATCACGGGCATTGCCCATTGCTACAGCATATCCTGCTTCTTCCATCATAGAATAATCATTCATGCTGTCGCCAAATGCGATAGTCTCACCAATATCAATGCCGACCTTTTCGCATAGTGCATGTAACGCATTGCCTTTAGATACACCATGCGGCACAAATTCTAAAAAGAACGGTTTACTTGTCGTCACATCAATTTGGTCATTAAACACTCCGTCAAAGGCTTGAGAGAGCTGTTGAATATGAGATTCATAGTCCACACCTAACACTTTCGCCACTGGATTTTGAATAAACGCTTTCAAATCATCCGTACGGTGCATCGGTAGACCTGTAAGTTCTGACTCAATATTCATGTACTCATGTTCACCTTCATAGATAATATGCCCATCTTGGTACGTCAATACAAAGATATTGTTATCACGGCAATAATCTACGATACGGTCAAAGTCTTCTTTAGAAATACTTTGTTCCGCTTCCAACTCACCATCTCTCACACGCGTCGTACGACTGCCGTTAAAGCTGATCACATAACTATCATGCTCATTAAGATGCAAGTCTCTCGCAATAGGTAACATACCTTCTGTCGGGCGTCCTGAAGCCAAGACAACATGGTAACCTTTATCTTGTAAATCAATTAAATAGTTTGCAGTATCTGGACTGACTTGATTCTCTGAATTCAACAAAGTATCGTCCATATCCATTACTATCATTTTATAGCTGCTCATTTGATGTGCAGTGCTCCTTTCAAGCGTATTCCATCAAATTATATCGCATTTCATCATTAATCATAAACTTTTTCAACGATAATTCCGCTTTTATTGACTGAAATCAATTCAGATTCACATTCTGGCAATTCTTTGTTCAATCTTCTGACTAATTTACCGCTTTTAGAAGGATCTATTAATGTCAAGATTGTTGGACCTGCCCCACTGATGACTGTCGCATAAGCATGATATTCACGACCTAACGCTTTAACGCGTTGAAATTCTGGAATCAAATCTTGACGATACGGTTCATGGAATCCATCCATTTCCATTAGCATTCCAGCTAATTGATAATCATGTTGCATCAATGCACTTAACATTGTATTGCTGATGGCACTGTATTGAACTGCTTGCTCATGTTCAAAGCTTTTCGGCAAAACTTGTCTTGAATCATGAGTTTTCAACTCATAGCTTGGAATCGTAATCACGAGGTTTACGTAAGGTGGTTCTATTGAAGAAATATACGTTTCTTTGGTTTCATGATTATAAAATCCAGCAATCATACCGCCATAGATAACCGGTGCAACATTATCTGGATGTCCTTCTATTTCTGTTGCAGCTTCAACCATTTCAAATTCTGATAGTTGTAAGTGGCCGAAGAAGTCTGCTAAATAAATACCTGCAACTAAAGCAGAAGCCGAGGACCCAAGCCCTCTGGCTAAAGGAATTTCACTGCGCATTGTGACATCTAATGGCGGCACAGACATATCATATTTTTGTTCAAGAAACTGTACAACTTGATAAATCAGGTGATTTTCATCTGTAGGCAAGCCATGCAAGTTATCTCCCTTATGATGGAAATGCCAACGATCGTCAGCACTTACTTCTGCTTCAACATAGAGGAACTTATTTAATGCGAGTCCGATTGAATCAAAGCCCACGCCAAGATTGGCAGTAGAAGCGGGAACTTTAAGTTTTAAACTTTCTCCCATTAATGTATAGCTCCTTTGATATATTTAATAATACTTGCTTTATCATTTGGTAAAGATTTAATCGGGTTGTCTAATAATGAGATGGCAGTATCAGGGTCTTTCAAGCCATTACCAGTCAACACAGCAGTGACTGTAATATCTTTTGGTAATTTACCAGCTCTATGCAATTTAATTAATCCAGCAATTGAAGCATTACTTGCTGGTTCTGCAAACACACCTTCTTTAGAAGCAAGTAGTTGATAAGCTTCTAAAATTTCTTCATCTGTCACACTATCAATCAAACCATTTGATTCATCTAAGGCTTTAACTGCTTTATCCCAACTTGCTGGGTTACCGATACGAATGGCAGTTGCAACCGTTTCAGGATTTTTAATGACTTTATTTTGTACGATTGGAGAAGCCCCTTCAGCTTGAAAACCAAATAATTTTGGTAAGCCTGTTTGATGTTTGTCATTAAACTCTTTGAAGCCTTTCCAATACGCAGTGATGTTACCTGCGTTACCAACTGGGATGGCTAACACATCTGGTGCTTTACCCCCTAATTGATCAACGACTTCAAATGCGCCTGTTTTTTGCCCTTCAATACGATATGGATTGATTGAGTTAACCAGTTCAATTTCGCCTTCTTCTTTCGCAACTTCTTTAACAATTTCTAGTGCTTCATCAAAGTTGCCTTCGATAGATACAATTTCTGCACCATACATCACAGCTTGTGATAATTTACCTAAAGCGATTTTACCTTCAGGAATAACTACGATTGCTTTCAAGCCTGAACGTGCTGCATATGCAGCTGCTGAAGCTGATGTATTTCCTGTCGATGCACAAATCACTACTTTTTTACCTTCTTCTTTTGCTTTAGTGACTGCCATGACCATTCCGCGGTCTTTAAATGAACCTGTAGGATTGGCACCTTCAAATTTTACAAACAAGTTAATGCCTAACATGTCTGATAATGTATCACAATGAATCAACGGCGTTTGGCCTTCATTTAAAGTTACATTCGGTGTGTTGTCGTTAACTGGGAGATATGCTTTGTATTCTTGTACTAAACCTTGCCATCTTTTCATTTTAATTAAACCCCTTCTACTGGATAAACTTTTTCCACTGGATATTTGCCTTGTGCTAAAATTTCGTCAGCTGGTACGTTGATGCCTTTTACAACGACAGCTGCTGTGTTGTCATTGCGTTCAATGACATCGAGTGATTTGTGAAGCGGTAATTGTGCTTTAACCTCTTCTTCAACGCGTTTAACAGGTGCGCCGTTTGTTTGTAGGACAATGTAATAACTTGCTTTTTCTTTTAATTTAGTAGGTTCATCTGCATCAATCATTTCTTTTGCGTGACCTGTTTTTAATTCAAAATGCGGAGGTAGTGTATGCAAGTTTGATTCGAATTGCAGTGAAACGTTAAGTAAATCACTGACTACTGCACTACCTGTAGCTAAACTACCTGCACCTTTACCGTAGAACATCGTTTCTCCGACAGAGTCACCAATGACATAAATTGCATTGTATTCGTCTTCTACTGATGCTAATTGGTGTCTTTCATCGATTAAAGTCGGTGCGACAGATGTTTCAATGACACCATTATCAAATGTACCCTTACCGATTAATTTAATTTTATAACCAAGTGTTGTTACAGCGTTGATATCATCTACTGATACTTCAGAAATACCTGTTACTTTAACTTCATCTAAACTGATAACTCGGTTGAATGATAAGTATGTAACGATGACTACTTTTCTTGCGGCATCGATACCTTCAACATCGTCAGTTGGATCCGCTTCAGCAAATCCTAAACGTTGTGCTTCATCCAACGCTTCTTTAAAGCTTGCACCTTCTTTAGTCATTTTCGATAAAATGAAGTTGGATGTACCGTTTAGAATACCCATGAATTTACTGATATTATTGGCATTCAAACCATTATTGATCGCATTGACAATTGGAATACCGCCTGCCACACTTGCTTCGAATTTTAAAGCAACGCCATTTTCTTCCGCTAAATCTTCTAAAGTTCGTAAATGTACTGCTAATAAATCTTTGTTAGCAGTAATTACATGTTTACCCTGTTCTAATGATTTTTTCAACCACTCAACAGTAGGTTCGATACCGCCCATTACTTCTATTACAATATCGACTTCATCATCGTTTAAGATTTCATCCACATCTTCAGTCAAATGATATTTGCTGATATTCAACGGACGTTTTTTCTTTTTATCTCTAACAAGAATATGTTTGATGTGAAGATCTTTGTGAATCGTATCTTTAATCTGTTGATGATTCTCTTCAATAATTTTAACTACTCCTGAGCCCACTGTTCCCAGACCGAGCAAAGCGATGTTTAACTTCTTCATAATTACATTCCTCCGTTTGTTCGTTCTAAAAAAACACCTGTACTATTGAAAAATACTTGATTATGGTTTAGTATAAATTCATTCATCAAAATTGTAAAGTTCAAAAAATTTGGAATATGTTGAAATTTTAGCATTTTTCACCCAAAAAACAAAGCAGTAAATTATTAAGATTGATAGAAAGGTTGATTAAATATGAAAGTAGCTAAATTCGGCGGTAGTTCCGTCGCTTCAGCAAGCCAAATTCAGAAGGTGTTAAACATCATCAATAGCGATGACGAAAGAAAAATAATCGTTGTGTCTGCTCCTGGTAAAAGACATTCTGAAGATATTAAGACAACAGATTTGTTGCTTAGGCTTTATGAAAAAAGTGTAGCAAAGTTAGATTATCAAAATAAAAAGGAAGAAATTATCGAACGTTATGCTGATATTATCCGTGATTTAAACATGGACGAAAGTATTTTAGCTGAATTCGATGATATTCTTGAACAGCGTATTAAAGCCAATCAAAGCAACCCGCCTCGTTTAAAAGATGCATTACTTTCTTGTGGTGAAGATTTTAACGCACGCTTAATTGCACAATATAACAACGAACAAGGTGTTCCAACTACATATGTGTCTCCCTTAGACGCAGGTATTACGGTAACTAACACACCGCAATTCGCTCAAATCTTAGAAGAATCTTATGATAAAATTTACAATCTAAGAAACATTGAAGGAAAGATTATTGTTCCAGGCTTCTTTGGTTACTCGAAACAAGGTAATGTTGTCACTTTCCCTCGTGGCGGTTCTGATATCACAGGCGCTATTCTGGCACGTGGCGTACGTGCAACGCTTTATGAAAACTTTACAGATGTTTCTGGTATCTATCGCGCCAACCCAAATTTAATCAAAAACGCTGAAATTATGGAAGAAGTAACATACAGCGAAATGCGTGAACTTTCATATGCCGGCTTCAGTGTATTCCATGATGAAGCACTTCAACCTGTACAAAAAGAACGTATTCCAGTCGTGATTAAAAATACAAATCGACCTGAAGATCCAGGTACTTTCATCAGATATGACCGCGAGATTAAACCAGATCATCTGATTACAGGTATTAGTTGTGACAAAGGCTTTACAGTTATCAACGTACGCAAATACTTAATGAACAGACAAGTCGGTTTTACGCGTAAAATCTTATCTGTACTTGAAGACTACAATATCTCATTTGATCATATGCCTTCTGGTATTGATAACGTCAGTATTATTATGCGAACACATCAAATCCGTGGTAAAGAAACGAAAGTCTTAAACGAAATTCGTAAACAATGTGATGTTGATGAATTAGGTATTGATAATGATTTAGCCGTAATGATGGTCGTTGGTTTAGGAATGAATCAAATGGTGGGTACTGCCAATATGATTACTTCTGCACTCGCAAAAGCGAATATCAACTTGAAAATGATCAACCAAGGTGCTTCTGAAATTTCAATGATGTTCGGCATCAGTGTTAAAGATGCAGATGATGCAGTTCGTGCAGTTTATGATGGCAGTTGTGCACATGCGCAAGAAAACGAAAGTTTACAATTAAAATAATCTGAATTTAAACGATATTTAGTTAAAAATCAAAGCTATAAAAATACAAGAGTGTTGCGAATAAGCAACGCTCTTGTTTCATTTTACGATGCATATAAAGCATCGTGCAGACGTTCTTCACCTACTACGACACGCAGCATAACAAATTGATAATAACTCAATGCATCTATCACTGCTTTGTTGTTAAAACCACTATGATGTACTGAAGGTTGTAGTAACTCATACATCAGAACGATTTCTGGTTTGATATAATCTACGCCCCATGGTAAGGAATGGAAATAAATATGTTTTTCAGGCAATCGGATATTGTGATTGAATCTAAACATCCACTCTTTGTTATGTACATCATATACATAAATGGTCATGATTCTTTGACCGTGGATTTCTACTTCTAAGTGTGTAAGTTGGGAGAATTTCGTATCTCTTAATTTTTCACTGACGTTCCCTTCTGAATCTATGTATCGAATACGATAATTATTCGGGATATTCTTTAAAACTTTGGTAAGGTTCTTACGTTTTACGCAAATATCTACTGTATCGTTAATAATAAATTCATTCTTTAAAAATAAAAGTTTTGCAGTCTCTCCGAAAAATTTGATTTCATCATTGGCATACTCTATTAATCTTTCAACCAAGAAATTTAAATCTTCATTATTAGACTTTTGCATTCTGACACCTCCTATTAGTAAGCGCTTACAAGATTGGTTGTATTTTCTCTCTATTCATATTCATTTTAGCGTGTGTTTCACTGCTTGTCTATCATTTAATTTATATATCCGATATGAGTAAAATGCTGATTTGCATCTATAAAATCAGGATAGTTAACAACATAACTGTACTGCGCTTGTTCGATCAATGCTTTTTGTATAGCACCTATTTCTGAATGGACTTGATACAAACCGCCTTGTATATCTATGTAACTTGTTGCGCAGAAATAGACATCAATTTGTAAGGTTTTAAATGTTTCCACCATCGTTTCACCTGTAATAATATGTAGACTTGAATCCACTTTACCTGGCGCAAAAATAATATTAGAAAAAGTATTTTGACACACGTATTGCATAATATCTGTAGAAAACGTCACAACAGAAACATGAATCTCCTGTTCAGCTAAACAGTCTAATACGTAATAAGAGATAGGATGATTATCTAATGCGATAACTG
>NZ_PZGG01000076.1 GCF_003043455.1 Staphylococcus simulans
CAATATTTATGCATTCTATAATAATTGCGATATGGGATTTTGTGAGGATTGTGATGAAGATATGCAAATATTTTATAGCTTTATCGTATTATATAATAACGAAGTATATTACGACCTCCCAATTATTGACTAATTATTTTTTACTATTTGTATTGCAATGATATGGGGAATGCACTATAATGGGTTTTAAGCAATAGTTTTATTCCATATTGCAAAGAATATTTAGCTCAAACACATATAGAACATACTAATAACATTGCTTTTGCATGATCTGCAAGTAAGGGTGGTATCGTAAGATTTATATTGAGTCATGAAACAGTTATTAATCCACCTGCAGTATATACATAGGACTGTTGAAAAGTGATTAGAATGATATAAATATCGTAATTTGCTTTTGTGGTTTTACAGTACTCTAATTATCGTAAGTATTTTTTGTAATATGCGAATAAGCATATTGAATTTTAGTCTTGGAGGTTTCACAAATTATGAAACAAGGTACAGTTAAATGGTTCAACGCTGAAAAAGGATTCGGTTTTATCGAAGTTGAAGGAGAAAACGATGTATTCGTACACTTCTCAGCAATTAACCAAGAAGGTTACAAATCATTAGAAGAAGGTCAATCAGTAGAATTTGAAGTAGTTGAAGGCGACCGCGGTCCTCAAGCTGCAAACGTTGTTAAACTATAATTAATAGATGGCTTTTATTGATTATAAACACTTTACATTTTGTAAAGTGTTTTTTTCTTTGTTTGAATACGAATATAAAAAAAAACGAACTGATTTCGTCTCAGTTCGTTTTTATTTATACTTTATTTTACTTTCGTATCATTAATAATTAATTGACGTAATGATTGACGTTTAATGACTTCTCTTGCTTTGCCATCTTTCACAAACAACACAGCAGGTTTCTGCATTTGGTTATAGTTAGATGACATAGAGTAGTGGTATGCACCTGTTGATAAAATCGCAAGGTAATCGCCACGATGAACAGATGAAGGTAATTTAACATCACGTGCAATAATATCACCAGACTCACATAATTTACCTGAGATTGTAACTGTATCATCCGCTTCTTCATCACGATTCACCAATAGGGCATCATATTTCGCACCGTATAATGCTGTACGGATATGATCACTCATACCGCCGTCAATGGAGACATATTTATTAATACCAGGGATTTCTTTAATAGTACCAACTTCATAAAGGGTTACACCTGCTTCTCCCACAATTGAACGGCCTGGTTCAATGCCGATAGTAGGAAGTGGATAATCTGCTTCTTTCGCAATATCTTTTAAAGCATCTGTAATTTCTTTAATACCAGATTCGATAGGGAAGCTGACATCACCTTCAACATAGCGGATACCAAAACCGCCGCCGATGTTTAATAAATCAACTTCTAAATCCAAACCTTTTAACCACTTAATCACAATTTTAGCTGTTTCAATCATTGCTTCAGTGCCTTCGATTTGTGATCCGATATGGAAATGAATACCTTTTAAGTTTAATTTTTCGCTACTTTGAATCTTTTCAATCGCTTGATCTGCTAAACCATAACGAATAGATAAGCCGAATTTACTATCTTCTTGACCTGTTTGAATAAATTCATGTGTATGTGCTTCTACACCAGGGTTTACACGTAATACGACATCAGCTGTTTCAGAAGCATATCTATTAATTAATTCGATTTCATCTAAAGAGTCAATGACGAAATAACCGATTTTACTTTCTAATGCATAGCGAATCTCGTGTTTTGTTTTATTATTACCGTGGAAGTGGATATTTGCTGGATCATAACCTGCTTCTAAAGCAGTATAGAGTTCACCTTCAGATACAACATCTAAACTTAATCCTTCTTCTTGTACAAGTTTCACCATTTGTAAGCAAGTAAATGCTTTTGAAGCATATGAAATATTGTAATCAAGTCCACTCGCTTCAAATGCCTCTTTGTATCTGCGCATTTGATTACGGATTTGGTCTTCGTCATAAACAATCAGTGGGGTACCAAAGCTTTGAGCAATCATTTCTAAACTTGTGCCACCCATTGTTAATTTGCCATTTTTATATTCTACAACCATTTTATCGAATCTCCTTTATCAAAGAATCATGGTTTAGCGCACTTAATTGTTCAGAGTTCGCGCCGACACCTTTAAACGTATATTCATCAATACGCATATCTTCATTATATAGTATCACTTCATCTTGTGCAGTAACGGTTTCATCAACCGCAACGAACATGTGACTCATCATTAAAGCCTTAATAGGGTAACGCTTACCATTGATAATCGCTTCATGTTTTGCTCTGGTTCTTAAGATACCATCACCGTAACCCATATCGACAACCGCAAGCTTTGTATG
The DNA here is from genome assembly GCF_003043455.1 of Staphylococcus simulans. GTDB lineage: Bacteria > Bacillota > Bacilli > Staphylococcales > Staphylococcaceae > Staphylococcus > Staphylococcus simulans_A. The sequence goes on from NZ_PZGG01000076.1 coordinate 2,358, forward strand.
GTCTTGTTCTACTTCATACGCAAAGCTATAACCACAATAGTCACCTTTATTCACATCTCTTACTTGAATCACATTACCTTTAACAGTGAGTGATGGACTGATGACATCTTCTGATAAGCTACTGTAAGGTCTAGAGCCATATAAAGCAATACCGACACGCGCATGAGTATGATGAGGTAACAGTTGTTGATTTTCACGATAAAATGAAGCGCTATTTTGCGCATGAATTAAATCAAAGTGATAGCCTTCAGAAAGTAATGCATCCACCACATCAACCCATGCTTGTTTTTCAATACCATATTCAGGTACATCAAACTCGTCTGCATAACCAAAATGTGTCCATAACCCACTGATAATCATTTTAGCTTCACTTTTATTATCAGCATGATCTTCAAGCACTTCTTTAATTTCCTGTATTGTTTTAAGGCCTGAACGGTGGAGTAAATTTTCAAATTCTAAGTGAACATGTATACCTTGTAAATCCTCTTTATATTGATAGTAATAAGTTAAAGAGGGGAGAGTCATATGGATATTGTTATCTCTGACCGCATCAAAATCATAAACGGCATTCATTAAAAAGATCGTCGCATTCGGCGCAATTTTTCTGACGCGAATTGCTTCAGCAAGTGAAGTTGTACTAAATGTATCAATGCCAGCTTCTAAGAATGCTTCAACAGAAAATTCTAATCCATAGTTATAAGCATTGTTCTTCACAACGGCCATTAAATTTTGGTTATTTCGTACACGTTTCGCATTATCTATAAATTGTTGACGGTTTACTGACCAAATCGCTGTCATGAAGAAACCTCCTTGCCATATTGGAATAATAGATTTTCATAATAATCCGCAATACGGATTAATTGTGCTTCATCGAAGTTTAGTTTCGGTGTATGCAGACCGTGCACCCAATCATTTGCTTCATTACGAATACCCACAAAAGCAAAGTAACTTGGCGCAATTTGGCTATAGAAACTGAAATCTTCACCGAATAAATATGGTTTTTCTAATTCAACTACATTAAAATCAGCATCTTTTAATGCTTGAACCACACCATCATGTAAAGTAGGGTCATTATAAGTAGGTGGATAACCTTCTTCAAATTTCACTTCGCAATTAACACCGAATAATAATTGTACACTTTGCGCAATTTTAGACATTTGATCTTTCACTGCTTGTAAATCATTCGTATCGTATGTACGAATTGTGCCTTCTAAATAGCCTTGACTCGGAACCGTATTAATCGCTTCACCTGCATTAAAACGGCCAATGTGTACAATATTTCTTTGTAAACCATTCAAATGATACTGTTGAATTTGACCGACTTGGTTCAATACATGAATTAAACCTTCACCACATGAACGTCCTTGTTCTTTATTGGCAACGTGGCTTGATTTTCCTTTCAAGAAGAAACGATATTCTGTCGCACTTGCAGTAATTTCTTCATTCATAATTGTGACAGTTCCTTCATCGTTAAATGGCATCACATGAATACCAAAGACTGCTTCAATCGGATGATGATCAAATGCGCCTGCTTTGATTAAGCGGTTAGCACCCGCACCTGTTTCTTCGGCTGGTTGGAAAATAAATACTACATTTTGCGGTAATTCGCCTTTGTCATATAAGGCTTTGCAACGTCTGACAAATAAAAGTAGGGCAGTCGTGTGACCATCGTGTCCACACGCATGCATCACATTTGCTTTAGTACTCTTAAAGTCGATTTCATTTTCTTCATCAATCGGTAAAGCATCAATATCTGCTCTAAACGCAACTGTATGATTACCGTTTCCTTTTAAGTGCGCAACGACACCTGTTTCTAACGGACGTTCATAAGGTACGTTAATAGATTCTAAAAATGCGATGATATGATTAGTTGTTTCGTATTCTTCCAAACTTAGTTCTGGGTTTTGATGTAAATGGCGACGATGTTGTGTTACAAATTCTAATTCAGTTTGTGTCATAATATCCTTCCTTTTGTCTTACTTTATAATATGTATAAAAGGCGTATGTGAGGCTTTGCAAAACGCACACGATACGCCTTTTTGATTTATTTAATAGTTGTTAACGTCTGGTTTCTTGATTAGTCATTTAATTTACGTAATGCAGATACGATTTCGCGTTTAGAATCTTCAACTTCAGAAGTTTTTTTGATTACTTTCGCTGGTGTACCTGCCACGACTGTACCTTCTGGCACGTCTTGTGTCACAATTGCGCCAGCAGCAACAATTGCGCCTTTACCAACACGTACACCTTCTAAGATAACTGCATTGGCACCGATTAATACATCATCTTCAATTACAACAGGGGATGCACTTGGTGGTTCGATAACACCTGCTAATACAGCGCCTGCGCCAACGTGTACATTTTTACCTGTTGTAGCACGTCCGCCTAAAGTAGCGCCCATATCAATCATTGTACCTTCGCCGACTACCGCACCGATGTTGATAGTTGCGCCCATCATCACAACTGCTCCATCTTCGATAATCGCTTGTTCACGAATGAATGATCCTGGTTCAATACGTGCGTTTGTATGACGTAAATCTTTTAATGGAATCGCAGAGTTACGGCGATCCATTTCAATTTCTACATCTTCAATGTAGTTTTGATATTCATCATAGAATTTATCCCAATCATCCGCTTCACAGAAAATTACTTTAGAATCTTCTCCGCCGAATACTTTAAATGTTTCAGGAAATTCTACGTTTTTGAACGCTCCGTTAATATAAACTTTTAGTGGTGTTGATTTTTTCGCATCACTAATATATTGAATAATCTCCTCAGCTGTTAAATCTTTTGCCATGGTAAAAACCTCTCCTTTGTTTAATTAATTATTTAAATTATCAAATGTATAATACCCATTTGGTTTAGTAACCAATCGCTCAGCGGCTGTAATTGCACCATTCGCAAAGATATCTTTTGATTGCGCACGGTGTGTTAATTCGATTGTTTCATCAATGCCTGCAAACAACACTTCATGTTCACCGACAATTGTACCGCCACGTACAGCACTAATACCGATATCTTCAGGTTTTCTTTTTTCAGTTGTTTGTGAGCGATCATAGACAGGGTTTACTTCTTTAATGTCTTTGATAACATCTAACAACTTAATCAATGTACCACTTGGCGCATCTACTTTTTTATTGTGATGTGCTTCGATCAATTCAATATCATAACCTTGTAAAAGTGGTACAGCAACTTCTAATAATTTTGTCATGACATGGATACCATAACTCATATTTGCACTGAAGAAGACTGGCATGTCTTTACTTAATGCTTGTAGTTTTTCTTGAATCTTTTCTTTTTCACCTGTAGTTGCGACAACGACAGGCAATTTGAAATCTTGTTCTAATAACGGTAGTAGTAAATCCGGATTAGAGAAATCAATCGCTACTTCAGCATCTTTTGCTTCGCTGATTTGTTTGAAAGTAGGGTAGGGATAGTCATTTTCAGGATCTGGAACGATAACACCTACAATTTCATGTCCTTGTTCTTCAGCTAAACGTGCAACACGTTTGTTCATTGCACCATATCCGATTAACAAAATTTTCATTAAAGTTCACCTGCTTTATATTTGGCATATGTTGCTTCAAGTTGTTTACGGTCTGATTCTTCTAAAGTCACTAACGGTAAACGCACTTCGTAGTTACCGAATCCTTCAACAGCAGTAAGTGCTTTGATTGGAATAGGGTTAACGTCTACTGATAAAGCATTTAACAAACGGTTAATTGGTTCGAAATCTTTATCAATCGATTCACCACGTTTTGCTTTTTCATACAATGCTTGGAAATCACCAGGAATCGCATTTGCTACAACTGAAATCACACCATGGCCACCTTCAGCATAATAACGTACAACGTTATCATCATTACCGCTATATAATGAGAACTCAGATAAGTCTAAGCGTTCTTTTAATGCGCGGTGATGTTCAAAATCATTTGTCGCATCTTTTAAGGCAACAATATAAGGGTTTTTCGCTAACTCAACCATTGTTTCTACATCAATTCTCATATTTGTTCTTGATGGTACATCATATAAAACAACAGGGAGTTCTACAGCATCTGCAACTGTTGTAAAGTGGGCAATTAAACCACGTTGACTTGTTTTATTATAGTAAGGTGTAATCAACATAATCGCATCTGCACCTAATTCTTTAGCGCGTAATGAAGCATCTAAAGATTTTTTCGTTGAATTAGTACCTGTTCCAGCAATAACTGTTGCTCTGCCATCAACTTGTTTAATCACTGCTTCTAATACTTTTTCTTTTTCGTCTTCAGTTAAAGTAGGATTTTCTGCTGTTGTCCCATTAACAATAATCGCTTGAATGTTATTGTCTAATAAATAATTTACGTGTTTCTCTAATGCTTGATAATCGACTTCATTATTTGTGAAAGGGGTCGTAAGTGCTACCCCAACTCCTTCAAATAAACGACTCATATTAAGAAACTCCTTTCATTGATAAAACTTGTTCTAAAATTTGGACTGTATTCAATGCTGCGCCTTTAAGTAAGTTATCTGATGTTACCCAAATATGGAATGTATTATCTAATGAATCGTCTTTACGGATACGGCCGACAAAGACTTCATCTTTACCAGTAGAATAAACAGCTAGTGGATATTCATTATTTTCTGGATTGTCTACTAAGACAACACGATCATCATTTTCAAATAGTTCTTGAATTTCTTTTACTGTCGCTGGTTTATCTAAAGTAACATCCATTTCAACACTGTGGCTGTCTTGTACAGGAACACGTACACAAGTTGCTGTTACTTTTAAGTCTGGTAAGTTTAAGATTTTACGTGTTTCATCAATCATTTTTTGTTCTTCTTTTGTATAACCATTTTCTAAGAACACATCAATGTGAGGTAAGACGTTGTTATAAATTGGATGCGGATAAGTTTTTGGTGCTTCTCCCTTTTCTCCATTTAATAAATCTTCACGTCCAGCATAACCTGAACCTGATACTGCTTGATATGTTGTATAAGCTACACGTTTTAAACCATATTTATCTTGTAATGGTTTTAAAGGTACTACTGATTGGATTGTTGAACAGTTAGGGTTTGCGATAATACCTCTTGTGAATTTAGGTTCATTCACTTCTGGTACGACTAAATCGATGTCATCATGCATTCTCCATTGACTTGAGTTATCAATAACAATGGCACCCGCTTCTTCAAAGATAGGTGAGAAGTGCTCACTTGTAGCGCCCCCAGCACTCATTAACACATAATCAAAATGTTCGCTTGCAGCGTCTTCTGTTAATTCTTGAACTGTATATGTTTTACCTTGAAACTCGATTTCTTTTCCTGCTGATCTTGCTGAAGAAAATAATACAAGTTCATCAAATGGAATGTTTTTACGATCGATTGTCTCTAACATTTTGCTTCCTACTAATCCTGTTGCACCTGCGATTGCTAATTTTGTCATATTCAATTCACTCCATATTATTATTTAAGAAAGTCGTTTAATCTTTCTTGAGTTTCTGATTCTTGCTGCTTTCCAACTTTTAAATATCAAATGTTTCATAAAGTTGTTTGACTGCTCGCTCTCCATTATCCGCATCAATAACATAAGAAATACTGATTTCAGATGTCGTTGTTTGATAAAATGGAATACCTGCATTAATTAAACTGATGAAAGCTTTTGATGCGACACCTGACATATCTCTCATACCTGAACCAATTAATGAGATTTTTGCGTAAGCATCATTTAAATTATAATCTAAAGCTTGATAACTTTCTGACAATTTATTAAAAATACCTTTGATTTGCGTCAAATCAGTATCTTTAATTGTAAATGAGAGTTGTAACCCTTCAATGTTGACGATTTGAGAAATCATATCAACATTGACTTGTCCTTCTTCAAGTAATGTAAATAAATCTGTTAAGAGTTGATTATCAGATAGGGGATAGCTGATTGTGACATGCATCATTTTACGATCTAAAGCTACGCCCGTAACTGCTTTTTTCTCTAATATTTCTGTTTGTGACATAATCCACGTTCCTTCCACATTTGATAAAGTTCTTCCTAAATACAATGGAATGTTATAGTTATTTGCGAGTTCAACACTGCGTGTTTCTAAAACCCCTGCACCCAGTGCACTCATTTCCATCATTTCTTCGTAAGAAACTAGACTTAAACGTTTAGCATCTTTGTATATACGAGGGTCAGTCGCATAGACACCGTCAACGTCCGTATAAATTTCACATGGTGTTTGATTGGCTGCTGCTAATGCAACTGCTGTTGTATCTGAACCGCCTCGACCAAGTGTTGTCAATTCAAATTCATCATTGATACCTTGGAATCCGGCTACAACGAGTACATCATGCGTTTCAAATGCTTTATCAAAAGTTTCAGGATTAATTTCTGCAATCCTGCTTTTGAGATGATGTCCGACTGTTTTAATTCCGGCTTGATAGCCTGTCATGGCTCTTGCTTGAACCCCAATATCATTGAGTACCATAGACAAGTAGGAAACGGTTTGCTGTTCACCAGTGGTTAGTAAGAGGGCAAGCTCTTGTTGTTTTGGCTCACTAGTCAGCGCAGCTACATTTTCCATTAATTGATCAGTTGTTTTTCCCATTGCACTGACCACAACAATGAGTTGTTCGTCATTTTCTATTCTATTTTTCAGCATTTCAGCAATATTCCTAATTTTCGTAAAATCACTGACAGACGAACCGCCGAATTTTAAAACACTTCTCTTCATTTCTTAACATATCCTCCTCGATAGTAGGGGAGAATCACATATATAAAAAGAGCAAGTCCGGAATGCGAACTTGCTCGTAAATTTATATACAAGTGATGCACTCCATTATTTGATAATAATGACAGACCCTTAGCTCTTAACCTTAAAGTCCAACAATCATAACTCTGCATTTATGATTATTTCGGCATCTCACCCTTTCCTTACCAACTGCAACAGACAGTAGGCGTGGTAAGTACTGATGATTGATGCGCCTCATCAAAAAACTATTCAATTAATTAGTATGTATCACATTATACATAGTTACCATTGAGATGTAAACCAGAAATATATGATTTTTGGAAATTTACTGAAAAAAGCCTAAATTCCGAAAGTAATTACTAATTAAG
>NZ_PZGG01000077.1 GCF_003043455.1 Staphylococcus simulans
TCTGTTCGCTCGACTTGCATGTATTAGGCACGCCGCCAGCGTTCATCCTGAGCCAGGATCAAACTCTCCATAATAATTTATGATGTTTGACTAGCTCATAAAAACTAATTGTTTTAAAACGTCCTTAAGACGTTTGTTAATTTGGAATTAACGTTGACATATTGTCATTCAGTTTTCAATGTTCATTAAATGTTTCAATGGAGCGGGTGATGGGAATCGAACCCACAACATCAGCTTGGAAGGCTGAGGTTTTGCCATTAAACTACACCCGCATATATTCGTAAATTAATGAAATTTTGATGCGGCCAAGAGGACTTGAACCTCCACGGGATCTCTCCCACTAGGCCCTCAACCTAGCGCGTCTGCCATTCCGCCACGACCGCTTGGGTTTGATTTCATTAATCATTTATTTTAACAACGTACTCTATTGTAACACTCTCGTAATATCATGTCAATAACTTTTTAAAAGTTTTTAACAAAGCGTTAAAGTTCGTTTCAAATATTTAATGTCGTTTTTTTAGGACATGAACTATCATATAACATTCCCAGAGATGAGTCAACAGTAAAGTTCATATTTTTTATCTTTATTTTAAATATATTAAAAACCGAGCATCTAAAGCATGACTCCTTAGATACTCGGTATAGAAAGCTATAATTCCTTTTGTAATTTCAACTTTCCATGACAATGGCCGCAAACCATCTTTCGCGTATTCACTTTTCTAATGCGTAAAAAAGATTTTTTACATGATTGGCATTGATATACATAATTCGCTCGCTCTTCATAACTTTTAACAGCACTACAAAATCTCGGTGCACCTACTTTTTGGCTTAACTGTTTAAAATCTTTATCTTTATGTTGGTAACCTCTTTTTTGGAGGTGAAGATGATAATGACATAATTCGTGTTTGATAATATCAATAATTGCGGCTTCTCCAAATTGCTCATATTGTTTAGGATTAATTTCAATATTATGCGATTGCAGCAAATATCTTCCGCCTGTTGTTCTTAATCTTTTATTAAAATAAGCTTCGTGTTTGAATTCCCATCCAAATGATTGTCTGGAAATCTTTTTTGTAAGTTGCTGCAATTTTTCATTATCCATCCAGTTATTACTCATTTGGATTAATCATCGTCAATGAAACTTTATTTTTTACTGTATCTGTATCAAGTACCCAGACATCTACAATATCGCCTACATTCACAACGTCCATTGGATTCTTCACAAAACGTTTTGCTAATTGAGAGATATGCACTAAACCATCTTGTTTAACCCCAACATCTACGAAAGCACCGAAGTCAACAACATTTCTTACAGTACCACTCAGTTTCATCCCTTTCGTTAAATCTTCTAACGATAATACATTGGATTTTAAAATTGGCGTTTCATATTCATCTCTCGGATCTCGATTTGGTGCTATTAATGCTGCAACAATATCTTCTAGCGTTGGAAGACCCACATTTAATTGTTCAGCTGATTGTTTTAAATCTAGTTTATTCAATACTTCTTTAAGATGTGCAGTACCTAAATCTTCAGCACTTAAACCTTGTTGCTCTAATAGTTGATATGCAATCTCATAACTCTCTGGGTGAATCGAAGTATTATCTAATGGTTCTTTACCATTTACGATACGTAAAAACCCAATACTTTGTTCAAAAGTTTTCGGCCCTAAGCGTTTTACTTTAGCAATTTGCTTATGATGATTAATAACACCATTCTCTTCTCGGTAATCGATAATATTTTGCGCAATTTGCGGTGATAAGCCTGACACATGTTGCAATAATGAACGTGACGCTGTATTCACATCTACGCCTACTTGGTTAACTGCTGTTTCTACTACAAAGTTCAATGCACTTTCTAATGCTTTTTGGTTAACGTCATGTTGATATTGTCCTACACCAATTGATTTCGGATCAATTTTCACTAATTCACTTAATGGATCTTGTACACGTCGTCCAATTGAAACAGCACTTCTTTCTTCTACTTGAAAATCAGGAAACTCTGTTCTTGCGATTTCAGATGCAGAATAAACAGAGGCACCTGCTTCATTCACAATGATAAATTGAACATCTAAATTATGTTTTTGAATCAAGTCAGCTACAAACTGTTCAGTTTCACGACTTGCTGTACCATTCCCAATGGCTACTAATTTAACATCGTAATCATTGATAAATTGTAAAAATACTTTTTCTGCTTGAGCCGTTTTAGAAACGGGTGGATGTGGATACATAACACCTTTCGCAATAAAAGTACCGTACGGATTAATAACAGCTAGCTTACACCCAGTTCTAAATGCTGGGTCTACACCTAAAATTTGTTTTCCTTTTAATGGAGGTTGTAATAATAAGTGTTTCAAGTTAACACTAAATACATCAATCGCATGGTTTTCAGCTTTAGTGGTCAAATCAGAACGAATTTCTCGCTCGATTGATGGCATAATCAAACGTTTCATACTGTCTTGAATTGCTGCTTCAATATATGTTGTGCCCTCGTGCTGTCCTTTAATTTCTTGTCGCGCAATCTCTCGTTCTAATGAATCTGTCTCCATTTCAATCTTAACGGATAACACCTTTTCTTTCTCACCACGGTTCATTGCTAAGATTCTGTGGTTAGCTACTTTATGAATAGGTTCTGAAAAATCATAGTACATTTCATAAGTCTTTTTCTCATCTTCAGCTTTTTTCTTTTTCTGACTTGTAATCAATCCTTGTTTTTGTGTTTGAGTTAAAATTTTATTTCTGTATTTAGGATTATCAGAGACCCATTCGGCAATAATATCTTGCGCTCCTGCTAAAGCATCAGCAGCTGATGTCACTTCTTCATTTAGAAACGTTTCAGCATATGCATTTGGCGATTGATCAATACTTTTTTGCATCAACCATTTTGCTAAAGGTTCTAAACCTTTTCGTTTAGCTTCTGTAGCACGTGTTTTTTTCTTTTGTTTAAATGGTCTGTATAAATCTTCTACACGTTGCAACTTGGTTTGTTTTAAAATGTCTGCTTTTAACTGATCATCTAACAATCCTTGCTGTTCGATGTTATGTAAAACTTCTTCTTTTCTCTTTTGAAGCTGTTCCATGTAGTGATATTCATCAGCAATCTTTTTGATTTCAACTTCATCTAAACCGCCTGTACGTTCCTTACGATATCGAGCGATAAAAGGGACGGTATTGTTTTCTTCTAATAAAGCTAAAACTTCTGTAATTTGTTTTTTTGAAAAGTGATGTTGTTTTTCAATTGAGTTGATTAGTTCGTTATTCAATATCTGCACCTCAAATTCATTTTCTTGTTTCCATAGTATCATAAGAATAGAAAAAGACTGAAATACATACTGTATCTCAGCCCTTTCTAAAGATTGCAATTCTTTATTTTCACCATTATTTCTTCGCAGCTTGTTGTAATTTTTTTATTGCGTTACGCTGCAATCGTGAGACATGCATCTGACTTAAGCCAATGCGTTCGCCTGTTTCTTTCTGACTTAGTCCTTCAATAAATGTACATTGAATAATCTCACGTTCACGATCAGATAAAATAGGTAAGATTCTTTCTAAAATCATACGTTTTTCGGTTAAATCATAACCGTCTTCTTGTTCACCCATAATATCAAGTAAAGTGACTGTTGAACCGTCCTTATCTGCCTCAATGGAGTGGTCTACACTTAAAGCATTATAACTTTGTCCCATCTCCATCGCTTCTAATACTTCTTCTGTAACTTCTAATCTATCTGCAATTTCGGCAATGGATGGCGAACGTTCAAGTTCGTTAGTCAATTCATCTGTGGTCTTTTTAATCCTCGGACCAATTTCTTTGATTCTTCTTGGAACATGAACGCTCCAAGTCTTATCTCTTAAGTATCTTTTAATTTCACCGATTACCGTAGGCACCAAGAAGGCTTCGAACTTTCTGCCAAAATTGATATCAAATCGATTTATGGCACCGATAAGTCCTACCATTCCTACTTGAACCAAGTCCTCGTGGTGTGATTGTCCCTTTGAGTATTTAAAAGCTAAAGATTCAATCAATTTTTGATAATGTCTGACAAGTTTGTCTTGGGCACTGGTATTTTCTTCATTCTGATGTTGTCTGATCCATTCGTTGATTTGTTGTGGTGAAATATCGTTAATTGATTTCGACTCTTTCGCCATTATTGTGCACCTGCTCTTTTTTTATATACTTGATCATGCTTATCGTTACACCATTGTCCTTGTTTACTTTAACTTCGTCCATCAATGATTCGATTAAGAATAACCCTAATCCACCTTCTCTTAAGAAGTCTATATTTTCATTTTCACTATATGGGCCGAGTTCTTTTTTCTTTTCTTCATAATCGAAGCTCTTGCCTTGGTCGGAAATGACAACTCTGATTTTATCATCATAAATTTCAAAGCATAAATAAATAGATGGATCGATTTCTTCTTCTTTGTATGCATGTTTTACAGCATTTGTGACTGCTTCACTTACCGCAATCTTAGCATCTTCAATATCTTCATATGAAGCCCCTGCACGTGAAAACACGCCCGATAAAGTTAATCGAATTAAACTGACATATTCAGCTTCTGCCGGCAGCTTCATTTCAATTATATTCCGCTTCGCTTCCATGTCATTCTACCTCCGATCCTTCATTTACATGCATCAAGTCGCTTAAACCTGTAATTTCGAATAAACGGCTGATGCGCTCTGAAGCGCCGATAATATATAATTCTTTATCATTTTGGTTTAATGCTTTTAATGTTCCTACAAATAAGCCAAGTCCAGTGGAATCCATGTAACTTACATTCGTCAAGTTAACATATACGTCGTGTGTACCTTCTTGTTTAATTGGTGTTAAAACTTGTTCTAATTCAGGTACAGTATAAACGTCTAGTTCCCCTCCGACCTTAATTTCATAATACTCATCATGTTTTTGTGTCTCTATATTCAAGTTCATTCAGTGATACACTCCAGTCTGTTCATATTTCAAACACTAGTTTACCCATTTTAATTAAAGGTTAATCATTTTTATTTAATTTACTCGCTTAATAATTAAGATTGTTAAGTCATCACGCTTGCCTGACTTTTGAATGCCAAGCAAATCTTCATACAATAATTGTACAATATCTTGCGGATGCAGATTTTTATACTTATGTATAAAATCCAGTAAATAGTCTGTCTCTATAAACTTACCGTTTTCATCCCTGATTTCAGTCACACCATCAGTAAAGATAATAATCAAGTCATTTAAATGTATTTGGATTTCTTGTTGCATGTAGCGCTCTAATTGTTTAACACCGAGCACACGCCCTTTTACAGATATTTCTTCAAATCTATCTTCGGCCGCTCTGAAAATATAACCTGGTTCATGACCTGCTGAACTACAATATAATAGATGGTTCATTTCTTCATATAAGCCATAGAACATCGTCACAAACATATCTTGATTGACGTTTTTCTCAACTACACGATTCAAACGTTTTAAACCATCACTTGGTAATTGAGAATGTCCATAAGAGTCCATGCCGAATTTAATCATACTCATTGCGAGTGCTGCAGGAATACCTTTACCGATAACATCTGCTACCGCAAAACTCATCGTTCCATCTTTATGATCAATTAAATTAAAGTAGTCCCCGCTTACTTTTTGTGCTGCCACAGAAATAACCCCAATTTGAATACTGTCGAATTGAGGAATCTCAGTTTGCAGCATCGTTTGTTGTAAACGTGAAGCTAAATCCATTTCTTTATCATGGTAGTAAAGTTTGTCTACCATTTCTTGATAATCTTGATAGCTATATCCGAAAATGCTAGCGATGATTTTCAAAAGTTCGAATGTCGCAAAGACTTGTTCTTTAGTTAAATCCATCTCTTTTGCACATTCTCTGTGTATATCAAGCACATCCTCTGCATGGATATGTTTTTCTAAAATTTCTTGACCGAAGCCTTCAAATTGTTTAATAACAGTTGCCTTATCTAAGGACTCTACATATGACTTCATTAATTGCTTATATCTTTTTTTGAAATTTTCCAATTGCGTTGTCCCTCTCTTTATACCAGTTTCGCCGTCTACCCAGTAACCACACATACTATTTAAATCTAATTTGATGAAATAAAAAGAGGTTTAAAGTCACATTTCAGCATCATAGTAAAATGCTGTATCACACTATGATAAAAATCGAGCAATCAGCAAAATTGCTAAGCAAGCTGAAAATGTTGCTTCACCTCTTTTAAATCGTCCATTCGAATGAACTGGATTGTTCAGCATAAACTGATACAACCACTTCTCATTTAGTTGTTTACGCGTATTTTTGAAATCGGTTCCTAATTTTTATGTGTCAAGCCTAAACTGATTCCAATTGCGTTATCAATTTCTTTCATCTTCTCATCTGAAAGATAAGTCAATTTCTCTTTCAAACGTTTTTTATCAACTGTTCTAATCTGTTCAAGTAAGATAACAGAATCTTTGTCTAATTTGTATTTACTCTTTTCAATTTCAACATGTGTTGGAATTTTCGCCTTATTAATACGTCCAGTAATAGCGGCTACAATTACTGTCGGACTGTACTTATTGCCAGTGTCGTTTTGTATAATTACAACAGGTCTAACTCCCCCTTGTTCAGAACCTTGCACTGGTGATAAATCAGCTAAATAAACATCGCCTCTCCTCATCATTCATCCTTATCAAATGTGAGATAAGATTCGTTGCAATCACAGGCTTCACATTCCACTGAAAATGCCTCCGTTGCTAGGGAGAGATTCAAATCAGCCATTTGTGAATAGCCTTCTTTTAATGACTGTTCCAAACTATAGCTTCTATTCTGATTAAAAGTTGACATAGGTAAGACCTCCAAGAAATAAAGAACTTCTAAACTAATATTCAAATTAATCATAACAAATTTCAAAATTCATGACCATACTATTTTTGCAATTCGTTGACAATATCAAATTCTTTTTCTGGTTCATAGATTCTTGGCACACGTCTGCCGATACGACAAAGCACTTCATAATTGATTGTTTGTTGTTGATGTGCCAATGCCGTTAACGATTCAGGACCTTGATGTTCACGATTTAATAACGTTGCAGTATCCCCGACTTCAAAGGTTTCATCCTCAGGTAAAATCACCATCATTTGATCCATGCACACACGACCGATAATTTCACAATGATGTCCTTTAATCTCTACTGTTGCCCCTTGCATCATACGTGGAATACCATCTGCATAACCCACGCCTAAAATAGCAATTTTCAATTCACGGTCAGCAGTAAAGGTAGAACCATAGCTGACTGTATCTCCTAATTTCAGACGTTTAATTTCCATAATTTCAGTTGCCCAGTACGCACTTGGATAAAGTACCGCATTCGTTACTTCTTCAACATATTCAGATGGATAATAACCATATAAAGAAATACCAGTACGTACCATATTACAGATAGGTGCTTCATGAAGAATTGTACCTGCAGAATTCTGAGAGTGGACATATGGTGGATGCGGTAATGTATTCACCCAATCTTCAAATACTTGATATTGTTCTTGTGTATGTGGCGAATCTTCATCTGCTTGCGCAAAATGCGTAAACACACCTTCAAAAATTAAATGTTCATGTTCATTGATGATATTAACGATTTTTTGATAATCATCAAGTGTTTTTATACCTAAGCGCCCCATACCTGTGTCAATTTTGACATGCAGCCATAAATCTTTAGTATTCTCAGAATCAATTTTTTCAATTACAGCTTCTAACCATTGATATGAAGGCACTGTTAAGGCAACGCGGTGTTGAATGGCTTTATTAATATCATTCGGCATGACAACACCTAAGATTAAAATTTTGGCATCTATCCCGTGCATACGCAGTTCAATTGCTTCATCTAAAGTAGCGACCGCAAAAAATTCTGCGCCATGCTTTTCAAGATATTGTGCGATTTTCACACTGCCTAGTCCATATGAATTTGCTTTAATGACAGGCATTACTGTTTTGTTTGGTTGTAGTTTTCCTAGTACTTGGTAGTTTTTTAAAATCGCTTCTAAGTCTACCTTTAAATACGTAGGGCGATAAAATTTATCCGCCATAGCGTCATCTCCTTTAACCAAGTAAAATGTATTACTACTATAATACTTTCTGACTAGTTTTATCAATACTCAATTTATTTTATATTTTTTCAAGCAATACTTGGCTTGTCGCATAGTTCTTCGTATGAGAGATACTGACATGAACTTTGAATCCTTCAAAGTTGATATAAGGACGACCAAGTTCATCATTTTTACAATTAATATCCTGAAAACTGATTTGTTTACCGATACCCGTGCCTAATGCTTTACTGAACGCTTCTTTACAAGCAAAACGTCCAGCTAAAAACTCCGCTTGGCGTTGTGGATGTGAAAATGAATGAAACTTTTCTAATTCATCTTGACTCAATACTTTTTCTGGAAATCTTTTTTGACGTTCTATCATTGTTTTAATGCGATCGATTTCAATCAAATCAATGCCTATACCGTAAATCAATTTATTCACCCGCTTCTTCTAACAT
>NZ_PZGG01000078.1 GCF_003043455.1 Staphylococcus simulans
CATGGAGATACGAATCATTTGTAAACCATTTCATCCATACATTTTTAATCATAATATAGCAACGGAACGCGTGTCAATTACATTCAAAACATGCAATTCTTATGAGTGATTTTTGTCACAAATTAGACACATTTTTAACAAATCATTCATAATTGTCTTTATTTTCATTAAAATTAACCGGTTTTTCGTTTGTCAGGTTAAAATAATACTTAATATTGTCACAAATGCGTTTAGATGCTTTTCCATCACCATAAGGATTAGCTGTTTCACTCATTTGTTGATAACGTGCTTTATCCGTTAATAATAATTCTGCTTCTCTATACACATCTTCTTCATTCGTCCCTGTCAATTTCAAAGTACCCGCTTCTACACCTTCAGGTCTTTCTGTCGTATCTCTTAATACCAATACAGGTTTACCTAATGATGGCGCTTCTTCTTGGATACCGCCTGAATCTGTCAAAATCAAATAAGACTGATGTGCAAAATTATGAAAATCCACAACATCTAAAGGTTCTATCAATTCAATACGCTCGTGATTGCTAAGATATTGCTCTGCAATCTCACGCACTTTAGGATTCTTATGCATCGGATAGACCAGTACTACATCTTCATGTGCTTCTACTAATCTGCGTGCTGCACTGAAAATGTGTGCCATGGGTTCACCTAAATTTTCTCTTCGATGTGCTGTCAGCAATATAACACGTTTGCCTTCATGACGTTTCATTACTTCTGAATGATAATCATCTCTAATAGTCGTGTTCATGGCGTCAATGGCAGTATTGCCTGTAATTACAATTGTGGAGCTTGGTATGTTTTCTTTCAATAGATTCGCCTTCGCTTGTTTTGTCGGCGCAAAATGAATATCAGCTAAGCAACTGATTATTTGACGATTCATCTCTTCAGGATACGGTGAATACTTATTCCAAGTTCTTAATCCAGCTTCTACATGACCGATAGCAACTTGATTGTAAAATGCTGCTAAACCACTGGCAAATGCGGTCATCGTATCTCCATGGACTAAAATCATATCCGGTTTTTCCTGTTGAATAACCGCTTCCAATCCTTTTAAGACTCTAGAAGTAATATCAGATAACGTCTGCCCTGCTTTCATAATATTCAAATCATAATCAGGTTGAATATCGAACGTTTCCAACACAGCATCAAGCATTTCTCTATGTTGAGCCGTAACGACAACAACAGGTTCTAACGTTTCTTCTTGTTTTAACTGATTGACTAACGGTGCCATTTTAATTGCTTCAGGTCGTGTGCCGAAGATTGTCATTATTTTCTTCAAGTCAATGCCTCCTATACAGAGAAAGAGTATGCAATGTTATGGCATCACAGATTGAACATTCTGTTCAACTATGCTAAACAATTTGCATACTCTTATAACTATTTATCTCTTATTTCCATTTAAAGCATGCACATGGGTTAACATGTGTGACTGCTGAATTGTCTTATTTCGTACCGAATAAACGGTCTCCAGCATCACCTAAACCTGGGATGATATATGCTTTATCATTCAGTTTTTCATCAAGTGCAGCGATATAAATATCTACATCTGGATGTGCTTCTTGAAGTAATTCCACACCTTCAGGCGCAGCAATTAAGCACATGAAGCGAATATGTTTCGCACCACGATTTTTCAATGAGTTGATAGCTTCAATTGCTGAAGCACCTGTTGCTAACATTGGATCTACCACAATAATTTGTCTTTCCTCAATGTCTTGAGGCAATTTAACAAAGTATTCGACTGCTTCCAATGTTTCTGGGTCACGGTATAAACCGACATGTCCAACACGCGCTGCTGGAATTAAGCTCAAGACACCTTGAGTCATACCTAAGCCAGCTCTAAGAATCGGTACAAAAGCTAACTTTTTACCAGATAGTCTTTTTGCTACCGTTTTAGTTACGGGTGTTTCAATTTCAACATCTTGAAGTTCCAAATCTCTTGTCACTTCATATGCCATTAACATACCGACTTCGTCTACTAATTCTCTGAACTCTTTTGTTCCAGTGTGGACGTCACGGATGTAGCTCAATTTGTGTTGAATTAACGGATGATCAAATACATGTACTTTTCCCATAAAGGAATAGCCTCCTAGTTCTCTTATTTATATAGTGGATGTTTTGAAGTCAAAGCTTGTACGCGTTCTGAAGCTTCTTTTAACTTCGCTTCATCTTTAGGATTTTGAACAACTAGGCTGATGATTTTACCTACTTCTTCAAAGTCTTTTTCATCGAATCCACGTGTTGTCGCAGCTGGCGTACCTAAACGTAAACCACTTGTTACGAATGGTTTTTCTTGGTCAAATGGAATTGTGTTTTTGTTACAAGTAATGCCCACTTCATCTAATGCTTCTTCCGCTTCTTTACCTGTAATACCAAATGAACCTTTTACATCAACCGCTACTAAGTGGTTTTCTGTACCGCCAGAGACAACTCTGAAGCCTTCATTGATTAACGTATCAGCTAATGCTTTCGCATTTTTGATGACTTGTTCTTGATAAACTTTGAACTCAGGTTGCAATGCTTCACCGAATGCTACTGCTTTCGCTGCAATAACATGTTCTAATGGTCCACCTTGAATACCTGGGAAAATTGTTTTATCAATTTGTTTCGCATATTCTTTCTTAGTAAGAATCATACCGCCACGAGGGCCTCTTAAAGTTTTATGCGTTGTAGTTGTCACAAAATCAGCATAGTCCACTGGGTTTTGGTGTAAACCAGCAGCTACTAAACCAGCAATATGTGCCATATCTACCATTAATTTAGCACCGACTTCATCAGCAATTTCTTTGAATTTCTTGAAGTCGATTTCTCTTGGGTAAGCTGATGCCCCCGCAACGATTAATTTAGGTTTGTTTTCTTTTGCAAGACGACGTACCTCTTCATAATCGATGCGTTCTGTTTCTTTATCTACACCGTATTCGACAAAGTTATAAAATTGTCCGCTGAAGTTGACTTTAGCACCATGTGTCAAGTGACCGCCATGGCTTAAGTTCATACCTAATACAGTGTCACCGTAATCTAATGCAACTAAATAAACTGCCATATTTGCTTGTGAACCTGAATGTGGTTGTACGTTAACGTGTTCTGCACCAAATAACTCTTTCGCGCGTTCAATTGCTAATGTTTCAGTTACATCTACAAATTGGCAACCGCCATAGTAACGGCGTCCTGGATAACCTTCAGCATACTTGTTAGTCAATACTGAACCTTGTGCTTCCATTACTGCTTCTGACACAAAGTTTTCTGATGCGATTAATTCAATGTTGTTATTCTGACGATTGTATTCGTTTTGAATAGCTTCAAATACTGCTTTGTCTTCCTTTTCGATAAATGACATGACATCATTCCCCCAATTCATTTAGTTATAAAGTATAGTGAGCACGTTCGCCGCCGATTAGCTTAGGTCTAGAAGTCGCAAGTGTTACGACCGCATCCCCAACACGCTTAACTGAAGTACGTACAGGTACTGCAACATGTTTAATATGCATGCCGATCATAGTTTGACCAATATCAATACCGCAATCAGCAGTGATATGTTCAACAACCATCGGATTATCTAAGTGACGATAAGCATATGTCGACATGCTGCCGCCAGCATGCGTTGCGGGCACAACTGTAACTTCTTCCATTGTAAGTGGATTGAAATGTTCTCTTTCGATAGTAATTGCCCTATTGATATGCTCACAACCTTGAAATGCGAAAGTGACACCCGTCTCTTTACGAATTTCCATTAAAGCATCAAAGATTTCATGCGCAACCTCCATTGAACCGACTGAGCCGATTCGCTCACCGATAACCTCAGATGTTGAACAACCAATAACACAAATTTCTCCAGGTTTGAAGAAATCTTGTTCTTTTAATTCATTAAGCAATAACTTCAAATTTTCCATTTAATTCCACCCCTTTGTAAACTCATCTTAAGCGAAAACAGAAAAGTCTTCACTTATGTAAGCAAACGATGCTATATAGTAGCTATTATAACGCATTTAAAGCTCAACTCATACTAATTCTTAACATCTTTTTCCAATCGCAACTTCACTTCGTTTAATAAGTAATTCAGTTCGTTATAAATCTGTTGATATTGATTTCGGTCACCACCATATGGATCTGAAACTTCACCATTTTGTCCCGCAAACTCATAAAGCGAATATACCGGTAATGTTTGCGCATACATCATTTCAATTTGCTGCTTATGACCTTCAGTCATTGTCAAAATCAAATCTGCATCTAAATCACTTTCAGACAACTGACATGCCTCTGTCGGCGCGTCTAAATTTTTCTCTTCTAAAATTGATTGCGTATGTGCAGCAGCTGGTTGTCCGTTCATCGCAAATAATCCTCTTGAATAAAAGGTATGTTCTGGCATTAGAGATTTCGCAATACTTTCAGCCATTGGACTGCGACACGTATTTCCCGTACAAACAAAGATTATTTTCACAGTTGATCCGCTCCTATTTGTTGGTTACCTGTTGCTTTTTCTAAACGGTTTAAGAAAGCTGTACTCTCATCCGTAGGTTCAAAACGATAAATATAACCTTGTTCAATAGATGTATCTGTATCAAGCTCATGCAGGATTTGATATAGCATATGATTCGCAGATTTTAAATCAGTGACATCCTGTGCAAGTTCACGATAAATGGCATCTTTTGGCAAGTATGCTTTTAATGTCGCAGGTACCGCAAACAATGTGTGTGACCAATCTTTATCCTCTGAAATGGCTTGTGTTAAATCTGTCAGCATAGCTACAGGTGTTTGTGGTGAATAATGTTTATATTTCATACCTGGCGCAATCGGCTTTTCTGGATTAAGTTGCGCATTATGATCTACAGAACCTGGCAATACAGACTCAATCATTTCTTCTGTTATCGCACCTGGTCTCGCGATTCTATAAGGATATTGTGTACAGTCAAGCACTGTACTTTCTAAACCTTCTTCACTTTGATCACCGTTTACTATACCTTCTACCCGTCCATCCATATCATTAAAGACATGTGTGAAAGTTGTAGGTGAAGGTCTGCCGCTGATATTAGCACTCGGTGCAGCAATTGGCAGATTTGTATGTTTCAAAATAGCACGACCAATAGGATGGCTCGGCATTCTTACTGCGATAGAATCAAGTCCTCCAGACACCCGGTCACATAAGTAGCCTGATTTCAGCGGTAGAATAAAAGAAATCGGTCCTGGCCAAAAGGCATCCATCAATCGCTCCACTTCTTTTGAATAGGAAGCAACAAAATCATCTAATTGATTTTTATCATGAATATGAATGATTAAAGGATTATCAGATGGACGTCCCTTCGCTTCATAAATACGACGTACGGCTTGGTCATCGCATGCGTTAGCGCCTAATCCATAAACCGTTTCTGTAGGGATGGCGACTAAACCGCCTGCATGATAAATCTCACTGATTTCTGTTAATGCACGTTGACCTTGTTCTGTATGTAATTGGTTACGTAAATCCCATGTTTTTGTCATCATTTTCGCTGCACGTCCTTTCAATTTAATTGTAAAACAAAATAAGAAGTTATGCGAGAACAGGGAATGTGTGATTCCCCTTCTTCTCCCATAACTTCTCATCCTCTGTTTAAGCTGACCATTTAAATGCGACAATTCGATCATTTTGGTTTATATCAGCGATGACATCCACTTGTATCTTCGGATACATTGTTTCAATCATCTTTTTTAAGACTGCCCCTTGGTTATAACCGATTTCAAAGACAACAAGTGCTTGGTCATTTAAAGCGTGCGGCAACTTTTCAATGATTGCACGATAAACAGCTAAGCCTTGTTCTTCTGCGAATAAAGCTTGATGCGGCTCATAATCCAAAACTGTATCGGCCATATCGATTGATTCACTTTCATCAATATAAGGTGGATTAGAAATCAAACCATCTAAACGAATCCCTTGTTCAATGTAAGGTTCTAAATCACTGCCTTGAACAAAAGTTATTTCTGTTTGATGCTTCTTCGCATTAGCTTCCGCAATCGTTAACGGCCCTTCATACAAATCTGACGCATATACTGTCAAACTCGGTTCTAAACGCTTTAATGAAACAGCTAAGATACCGCTTCCTGTCCCGATATCTGCTACCACACTCTGTTTAGGCAAACGTTCTAAAAAGTACATCAGCACTTCTTCCGTTTCAGGTCTCGGAATCAAGCAACGTTCATCTACCTCGAACTTTTCACCTAAGAAACTTTGAAAGCCAGTGATATATTGAATCGGTTCCCCTGTCAACATGCGTTCAACTGCTTGTTGATATAACCGTTCATGTTCTTCTGGCATAGTATCTTGCATATGCAGCACATAATCTGTCAACGACCAATCTAATAAATCCAATAACAGCCATTCAGCACGTTTTGGTTCATAACCTTTTACTGTTGCTTGTTTTGAGGCAGCTTGAACTGCTTCTTTATAACTCAACGTTATTCAATTCTTTCAATTTCTCTGTTTGTTCTGACATAGTTAACGCATCGATAATTTCATCTAATTTACCTTCAATGATTTGATCTAATTTTTGAATCGTTAAACCAATGCGGTGATCAGTGACACGATTTTGCGGATAGTTATACGTACGAATACGTTCTGAACGATCCCCTGTACCCACTGCTGATTTTCTTTCAGATGCGTATTTTTCTTGTTCTTCTTGTAATTTCATATCATATACACGTGCTTTCAACACTTTTAATGCTTTTTCACGGTTTTGAATTTGTGATTTTTCAGATGATGTCGCAATAATACCTGTAGGTAAATGCGTAATACGTACTGCTGAGTCAGTTGTATTGACGTGCTGACCACCTGAACCACTTGAACGATATGTTTCAATTTTCAAGTCTTCATTTCTGATTTCAATTTCTACATCTTCTGCTTCTGGAAGTACCGCTACAGTTGCAGTAGATGTATGAATACGACCACCTGATTCAGTTTCAGGTACACGTTGTACACGGTGTGCACCATTTTCATATTTCAATTTAGAATAAGCGCCTTGCCCATTAATAATAAAACTGATTTCTTTGAAACCGCCATGGTCACTGTCATTCATTTCAATGACTTCAGTTTTATAACCTAATGCCTCACTATAACGTGAATACATACGGTATAAATCACCCGCAAAGATAGCTGCCTCATCTCCGCCTGCTGCAGCACGAATTTCGACAACAACGTTTTTGTCGTCATTTGGATCTTTAGGAATCAACAATAATTTTAATTGTTCTTCTAAATCAGGTAATGTATTTTTTAATTCGCTGATATCTGATTTCAACATATCGACTTCTTCTTTGTCTGTTGTTTCATTCAGCATTTCATTCATTTCTTCAATGTCTTCTTTATTTTGTTTATACTCGCGATAAACATCTACTGTTTTTTGTAAATCAGATTGTTCTTTTGAGTATTCACGCAGTTTATCAGAATCACTGACCACATCTGGATCACTCAGTAATTCATTCAACTGTTCATAACGTTCTTCAACAATGTCTAATTGATCAAACATGATTATAATTCCTCCTTCTCAGTCTCACTTGGTGCAACAATATGATGTGCACGACATCTCGGTTCATAGCTTTCATCTGCACCGACCATAATAATCGGGTCATCTGCTTTAGCAGGTCTGCCATTAATCAAACGTTGTGTTCTGCTGGCAGGTGCACCACAGACCGCACATACAGCTTGCAGTTTTGTGACAAGTTCACTGACTGCCATAAGTTGCGGCATCGGTTCAAAAGGCTCTCCTCTGAAATCCATATCCAATCCAGCAACAATCACACGATGACCTTGTTCAGCCAACTCTTGTGCAATATCTACTACTGAATGTTCAAAGAATTGGACTTCATCAATCCCGATGACATCTACCCCTGTTAAATCCTGTTCAAAGATTTCTTCAGCTGCTTTAATTGTAATGGCTTCTATCGCATTACCATTATGCGATACCACTTTCTCTTTATGGTAACGATTATCTATTGCAGGTTTAAATACAACGACTTTCTGTTTTGCATACATGCCGCGTTTTAATCTGCGGATAAGTTCTTCAGATTTACCGCTGAACATGCTGCCGGTAATACATTCAATCCAGCCGGAATGATAAGTTTCATACATTATGCTTTTCCTTCCTTTTCAAAACAAAATCATCTCATTATATCATATTTTTAATTTTGACAGAGAAATAACTCAAAGAAAATCCGAATAAATTCGGACAAAAAAGCAAAAAAACTCTCGCTTCAAAAGCGAGAGTAAAATAC
>NZ_PZGG01000079.1 GCF_003043455.1 Staphylococcus simulans
AGAGAAAGGGATAAAAGTGATTGATTTATGAAATACATTGTTATTAAAATAAATGGAAGTATACTCGACCAATTAGCACCTTCGATATTCAAACAAATTGCAGACTTTAAAGATAACGGACTATATCCAATCATTGTGCATGATGGTGGTCCAATGGTAAATGAAGCCTTAACAGAAAGTGGCATTGAAATAGAATATGTTAAGGGCGTCAGAAAAACCAATCTTCAAACATTGAACATTATAGTCAACACTTTGTTATGCAAGGTCAATGTTGACATAGTAGAAGAAGCGAATGAAGCTGCTCAAAATTTCATTGGTATTAATGGGGCATATTTTCCGATTTTTGATTGTCGTCCTTGCTCAAAAGAACTAGGGTATGTGGCAGATCCAGAAAATATCAATCGAGAAGTGTTTCAACAACTTTGTACGAATTATATTCCAGTAGTTGCTTCTATCGGACGATATCATAATCAATTTTATTGTATCAATGCAGAAACACTTGCTTATAAAATCGCAGCAACTATGCAATCGCCTTTAATTATTTTAAGTGATCTACCTGGTATAAAAGATCATGATGAAGTTATTTCAAACATTCAATTTTCTGAATTAGACAAATTGATTTGTTCTAAGACAAATACTGATGGTATGATTTCAAAATTAAAAAATGCATCAGAAGCACTTCATGCAGGTGCTAAAGAAATCATTATTTTGCCAGGTTATGAAGAGAATATCATGAGGCAATATTTTGATGGACAACCCGTCGGAACAAAAATTCATAAATAATAACTAAGCTGATATCGATAAAAAGGTATCAGCTTTAATTTTTGAAGGAAATTTAACTTGTAGGTATGTATTGTGTGTTAAAATACAGAATGGACCATGGATATGGAGGCATTATGGTGGATAATAAACAATTAAAAAAAGATATTATTGAATATGCCCATCAAATCGGGATAGACAGTATTGGTTTTACAACTGCAGATCCATTTGATGAGCTTAAACAAAAGTTAGTGGACTATCACGCCAAAGGATATGCATCTGGTTTTGAGGAATCAGATATTGAATTACGAGTAAATCCTAAGTTGTCGATGCCAACCGCAAGATCTATTATCGCTATCGCAGTAGGTTATCCTAATAAATTAAAGGGTGCACCAAAAAGTGTTCGAGGCGATCGTAGAGGAATGTTTGCGCGGGCTTCATGGGGACAGGATTATCATACAATTATGCGAAAACGCTTAGATAAATTAGGTGACTATATCAAGTCACGCGTACCCGATGTAGAAATGTTATCGATGGTAGATACAGGTGTATTATCAGATCGTGCTGTAGCTGAACGTGCAGGGCTTGGTTTTACAGGCAGAAATGGTTTTGTCATCAATCCTGATTTAGGTACATGGACTTATTTAGGAGAAATGTTGGTCAGTATTCCATTTGAACCAGACGACCCATTACTTGATAGTTGTGGTGATTGTACGATTTGTGTTGACCGTTGTCCAACTGGTGCATTAGTTGGTAACGGACAATTAAACAGCCAGAAATGTATTTCATTCCTTACACAAACAAAAGGATATTTACCAGATGAATATCGTTATAAAATCGGCAATCGTTTGTATGGCTGCGATACGTGTCAACAAGTGTGTCCGAAAAATAGAGGGATTAATACAGAACATGATGATATCGTATTAGAACCTGAAATTTTAAAACCGCGTTTAATTCCTTTTCTGCAAATGAGCAATAAAGAATTTAAGAATACGTATGGGCATTTAGCAGGTGCTTGGAGAGGTAAAAAGCCTATTCAACGTAATGCGATTATTGCATTAGCGCATTTTAACGAAACAGCAGCTTTACCAGAACTAAAAGAGGTAGCATTAAATGACCCAAGACCGATGATTCGAACAACTGCTTATTGGGCCATTGGTCAAATAGCGGGTGAGGAAGAACGTGATTTTATCGAAGCCCACCTCGCTGATGAATTAGAGGAAGTACAAGAAGAAATGTTAAAAGGATTAGAAAAGAGGAATTAAGTAACATGACTAACCATGTCGTTTTATACCAACCCCAAATTCCTGCGAATACAGGGAATATAGCAAGAACATGTGCAGGTACAGATGCACATTTACATCTCATTAAGCCGCTAGGATTCAGCACAGATGATAAAATGTTGAAACGTGCCGGCCTGGATTACTGGGTACATGTGAACATTACTTATTATGAAAGTATCGAAGAGTTTTTCGAGAAAACAGATGGACATTATTATCTCATCACTAAATTCGGTCAAACGACCTTTACAGATTTTGATTATTCAAATTCTGAGGAAAATCATTATTTTGTTTTTGGGCGCGAAACGACAGGATTACCAGATTGGGTAAAAGAAAAATATGCTGAAACAGCTTTAAGAATACCAATGAATGATTATATTCGTTCATTAAACTTATCTAATACAGCTGCAATTTTAGTATATGAGGCTTTGAGACAACAAAATTATCCGCACTTGCATTAATGGATATTTGGGTTTGAGTGAAATCACTAAACGAAACAGGTATAATAGAATTAACTATAACGTATATCTATGCGTTTACTTCTTTTGATAACAGGGTAAATAATGTAGCAATCGAAGTGATATACGAACTGAGAACAATTAGAGGAGTGTACATTATGGCAATGAACTTTAAGGTTTTTCCAACTGCAGACAAAGCTGCACGCTATACTGCAGATATTATCAGAAAGACATTTAATAATAATCCAACAACAATCATGGGTGTGCATCTAGCAGATGACAACGCGCCTGTTTTAGAAGATTTAAAACAAAACGTGTTGCGTAACCCGGTTGATTTCAGTCAAATCAACATTTTAGATTATGATAACAACAAATCTTATTATCAAACACTAGGTGTACCTGATACACAAGTTTATGAATTATCATATAACGATGGTGTTGTTGACTTTATTGATGAAAATATCAAATCAAAAGAAAACAAAGCTAAATTTACATTACAAGTCTTAACAATTAATGATAAAGACAGTTTAGATGTTGCAGTTAAATCTGGAGTAATGCCTGCACGTGAAGTAGTTTTAGTTGTGACAGGTGCAGAAAAAGCAGATTTAGTGAAAAAATTATACAACGAAAACGGCAACTCAAGCTATGTGCCATCTGATTTAAAAGCACATCGTATGGTGAATGTTATTTTAGATGAAGCAGCAGCTGCTGGTTTACCAGAAGATGTACGTCAGTATTTCACTGAACGTTTCGCTTAAGTTGAATCATTAATAATCAATCAAATCCGAGTTATGTTGATGAATTGAAACATAACTCGGATTTTAGTTTGTATTCAAGTCTTATTTCCTTTATTATTTTGTTGAATGAGTAATTTCAGAAAGGAACATTTCCATGCAAAATCTACATAAAAATTGGAAACTATTAATGTTAGCTACTGTGGTTTTTGGATTACTATCTATCAAAGGTTTTCCAATTGCGTTAGGTGCACTGTATTTACCTGTACTATTTCGTGTAGTTAAACTA
Source organism: Staphylococcus simulans (assembly GCF_003043455.1). GTDB lineage: Bacteria > Bacillota > Bacilli > Staphylococcales > Staphylococcaceae > Staphylococcus > Staphylococcus simulans_A. Next base: position 3,521 of record NZ_PZGG01000079.1, read on the forward strand.
CAAATGAATTTATCTGAAGGCTTAGTTAGCCAACGTGACCCGCAAATGTTTATTAAGAGTAACCAAAAAGGCGTCATCATCAGTGTGATTTGTTGTATCGCTATCACATTTATTTTATTCAAGCCGTTAGGTGATTTTTATAATAGTTTAACTGGCTTTTTAGGAACATTGATCAACATCAGTCCTGTTTTATTAGTCATCAGTATAATTTTATATATTTTAACTGCTGTTGCGGTCATTCAAGCTGTTAAACATCACTTTAAAAATGTTGAAACTAAATAATAAGTATATTGAATGAGTCTAGCTTGCTAGGCTCTTTTTTCTTATGTTCTTATACACAATTAACAGACATGAAAGCGTTAACTATATAGAGATTTAATTTAAAAACATTTAATGCTATACTTATGATAAATACCAATCATAAAGGGGAGACAAGTCAAATGTCAGTAAGAATTGAACATGATACATTCGGAGAAATTGAAGTACCTGGTGATAAGTATTGGGGTGCACAAACTGAAAGAAGTAAGCGTAATTTCCCAGTAGGTAAAGAACGTATGCCAATCGAAGTGGTATACGGATTTGCGCAATTAAAACGTGCAGCAGCATTAGCTAACTTTGAATTAGGTAAATTAAGTGAAGCTAAAAAAGACGCAATTGTCTTTGCGTGTGATCGTGTAATTAAAGGGGAACTCGATGAACACTTCCCACTTGTTGTATGGCAAACAGGAAGCGGTACGCAAAGTAATATGAACGTAAATGAAGTAGTCAGCTATGTCGCTAATGATTACTTGAAAAAACATGGCAGTGAAGAAACAGTACATCCTAATGATGACGTGAATAAATCACAAAGTTCTAACGATACATTCCCAACAGCCATGCATGTTGCGTTATATCATGAAATTGAAGCAAACTTAGAACCAGCATTAAAACAATTACGTGATACATTTGCGAAGAAAGAAAAAGACTTCCATGACATTATCAAAATTGGACGTACACACTTACAAGATGCGACACCAATCCGTTTAGGTCAAGAAATCAGTGGTTGGCGTTATATGCTTGATAAATGCGATCAATTATTAGGTGAGTCTAAAGCACATTTGTTAAGTCTTGCGATCGGTGGTACTGCAGTAGGTACAGGTATCAACGCACATCCTAAATTCAGTGATATGGTTGCTGCGAATATCAAAGAAAATACAGGTTATCCATTCGTATCTTCTGAAAATAAATTCCATGCTTTAACTGCACATGATGAAGTGGTTCAATTACACGGTTCATTAAAAGCCTTAGCGGCTGATTTAATGAAAATCGCGAATGACATTCGTTGGTTAGCATCTGGTCCAAGAGCAGGATTAGCTGAAATCAGTATTCCTGAGAACGAACCAGGTTCTTCAATCATGCCAGGTAAAGTTAACCCGACACAATGTGAAATGTTAACAATGGTTTCTGTACAAGTCATGGGTAATGATACGGTTGTAGGTATTGCCGCTTCTCAAGGCAACTTTGAATTAAACGTATTCAAACCAGTGATTATGGATAACACATTACAATCTATCTATTTACTCGCAGACGGTATGCGTACATTTGATGAAAACTGTGCACAAGGTATTGAACCGATTGAAGAAAATATCGATCAATATTTAAACCGTTCATTGATGTTAGTCACTGCTTTAAACCCACATATCGGTTATGAAAAAGCAGCTAAAATTGCGAAAAATGCACATAAAAAAGGCATTACATTAAAACAATCAGCTATTGATTCTGGCTACTTAACAGAAGAACAATTTGATGAGTGGATCAAACCAGAAAACATGGTTGAACCGAAAGAATAATCAATCTAAAAAATATGAAATCAAAAAAATGGAGAGGGCAGCTGCCTTCTCCATTATTTTTTGTCATCTAACGAAACAGAAATCTTTTCTTTAGTTAACGGATGTACAAATTCAATTTTATGACTGTGTAAACGTAATTGACGTAGTTTAGAATCACCATATAAAGGATCCCCAATAACTGGATGGCCGATGGCGGCTAAATGTACACGGATTTGATGTGTGCGCCCAGTGTCTAATTTGATATCTAATTCACACTCGTTTTCTTTCAACATACGTCCATCTAGTATATGTGTGATGGCTTGTTGGCCAGTCGGTGAGACACGTCTGCGGTTAGGATGGAACTTATCTTTACCGATCGGTTTGTCAATCGTTTGCGGTTTTAGTGGCAATAAGCTTTTGACTACCGCTTTATAAATGCGTGATATTTGATTTTCTTCTAACATGCGGTCTAGTAACTTTTTCATCAATGGATTTTTTGCCACAATCAGTAAACCAACTGTTTCTTGGTCTAAGCGATGAATCGGTTCTACATAATCGCTATCTAGTGTATAAATCACATGATTCATTAAGGTATTACTTTCTTTTAAGTCATTGGGATGTGTTTTAACGCCTTTAGTCTTTTTGATAATCGCAATATCTGCATCTTCATAATAGACATCGGCATACCGATAACTTGGTAAATAATTACTTGTTTCGTCCGGAGTCGGGACAAAAACTTGATCTCCTTGTTGCACTTTAGCTGAAAGCTGTGCTGGTTCTTGATTAATGGTAATGGCTTTTGACATATTTAATTGATGCAGTTCTTTCTTAGGTAATTTCACATCTTGGAAAATTTCTCTCAATGTATAGCCGTTATATTGTTCAGGTACTTTAAATTCCATAACTTCCTCCTCGATTATTACTTAATATCATAACATATTCTGCGGTGTGATAGTTGTGTGTTCAAGTAGAATGCTATCGTTATAGAGAGTGAATCGGTATAATAAAAATAGATTAAAGATTAAAGAGGTGAACACTGTGGTTAAACCGACACGTCTAGCGTTGTTAAAAGAAATCGCTGAATATCTGAATGAAGAGACAGAAATTTATACAATGATGCAAGGTGCTTTAAAGCTGTTGATTGAAGGCAGTACTTTTACAACAGGTTGGATTTTCTTTATCAACGAAGCGGGTGAACATGAAATGGCAGCGGATTACCAATTGCCAAGTGCTTTAACCAAACATGACTGTCAAAGTATGCGAGAAGGAACTTGTTGGTGTGTACAAGCGTATCACAGTGAAAAGTTGATGAAAGCCTCTAATATCATTCATTGTTCAAGAATCAGCGCCGCAAATCAAGCCTATGCAGAAGAATCTGGCGGTATTACACATCATGCGACGGTTCCATTACGCTCTGGTAATGAACGATTCGGTTTATTGAATGTGGCTTCACCTGATACTATAAAGTATTCAGAAGAAGATTTAGAACTGTTAGAATCTGTGGCGTTTCAAATCGGTTCTACGATAAAGCGTATTGAATTGACGAATAAAGAAAAAGAAGCGGCACGTTTAAACGAACGTAACAGATTAGCACGTGATTTACATGATTCTGTCAATCAAATGTTATTTTCGTTGAAACTGACTGCGCATGCGGCTCATGGTATGACTAAAGAGCCAGTTGCTAAAAAGGCTTTTGAGACCATTGAGACAACAAGCCAACAAGCTGTCAATGAGATGAGAGCGTTAATCTGGCAATTAAAACCAATCGGATTAGAACATGGGTTAGTAAGTGCTTTAAAACAATACAGTCATTTAATTGGTATACAGCCAGAAATAGAAGTAGAAGGTCTCATTGACTTATCCAGCAGTGTTGAAGAACATAGCTATCGCATCTTACAAGAAGCGATGAATAATATTAAAAAGCACGCACAAACGAACAAAGCTCACGTCCTCTTGTATCAGCATGATGGTAGTTTTGATATGGTGATTTCAGATGAAGGAGCTGGTTTTAATCCGGATTGGATTGACCAAACATCGCATGGTATCTATAATATGCGTCAACGTATCAAACAAATTCAAGGGAAAATAGAGATAAATTCTAAATTGGGACAAGGAACAACAATAAGTATAAGTGTACCATTGACTCAAACAGAGAAGGAGACAAATCATGAATCAAGTCGTTTTGATAGATGATCATTACATTGTACGTCAAGGTTTGGAATTTTTGATTTCAACCATTGATGATTTAGCAGTACAAGGTTCTTTTGCGAACGGTAAAGCATTTATAAAAAAATTAGAACAAAATGAGCAGCTTCCTGATATTGTACTGCTTGATTTAGTAATGCCTGAGATGAACGGTATCGAAGTGACAGAATATCTCAAAACACATTATCCTGATATTAAAATATTAGTGTTAACTAGTTATGCAGATGATGAACATGTCATTTCAGCTATTAATAAAGGGGCAGACGGTTATGAAATGAAAGATGTTGAACCAGAACAGCTCATCACATCTATACATAAAGTACTACAAGGAGAAAAAATCATTCATCCTGAGGTACAAAAAGTGATGGAGGATGTGGCCAAAAAACCGCACCACGTCAACAAACTGTCTAAACGTGAAACAGATGTCTTAAAAGAAATGGCAAAAGGTAAAACAAATCGTGAAATAGCAGAAGCTTTATTTGTCTCAGAAAAGACGATTAAAACACATGTCAGTCATATTTTCTCAAAACTACAAGTCAGTGATCGCACACAAGCTGCCATTTATGCAATGGAAAATAAACTTATCTAATTCAATGTTAAACGTATATGAAAGCTTAGTCTAATAACTTTCATATACGTTTATTTATTTTGTGAAAAACAGCACAATAAAATGTAT
>NZ_PZGG01000080.1 GCF_003043455.1 Staphylococcus simulans
ATTGTAAGGTATCTAACGACTTGATATAGTGAATATGAAAACAATTTAGGAGGATGATTATTTATGGCTTTTGAATTACCAAATTTACCATATGAGTTTGATGCGTTGGAACCACACATCGATAAAGAAACGATGGAAATCCACCATGACAAACACCACAACACATACGTTACAAAATTAAACGCAGCAATCGAAGGAACTGATTTAGAAAATAAATCAATCGAAGAAATTATTGCTAACTTAGATAGCGTACCATCTGACATCCAAACTGCAGTACGTAATAATGGTGGTGGACACTTAAACCACTCATTATTCTGGCAAATTCTTTCACCTAACTCTGAAGAGAAAGGTACAGTCGTTGATAAAATTAAAGAACAATGGGGTTCTTTAGATGAATTCAAAGACGAATTTGCTAAAAAAGCTGCTGGACAATTTGGTTCAGGTTGGGCTTGGCTAGTAGTAGATAAAGACGGTAAATTAGAAATCGTTACTACAGCAAACCAAGACAACCCAATTACCGAAGGCAAAACTCCTATCCTAGGCTTAGATGTTTGGGAACATGCTTATTACCTTAAATATCAAAACAAACGTCCAGATTATATCAATGCTTTCTGGAACGTTGTTAACTGGGAAAAAGTTGACGAGTTATACAACGCTGCAACTAAATAAACTCAGTTCTCATCAAAAGTTGAATAGCAACTTTTACAGCAATTGGAAATCCAATTGCTGTTTTTTTATTTGATTTTCACCTGTTCTACAAAGAAATCTTAAATTTATGTTTGGTTTTCTGTGCAAATTATAGAAAAAAGTTCCGATTTCATATATCATTTGTTTAGAGAACTGTTGAATTGAGGTAGGTTGTATTGCTAAAAAGATTAAAGGAAAAAACGAATGATGAAAAAATCAGGAATCTGATGGATAAACGAATCGGATTCTTCTTCGGTCTCGTAGTCGTAGTATTTGTAATCATTGTTTTACGTTTGGGTTACTTACAAATTGCACAAGGTTCTCACTACAAGCAACTCATTAAAAACGATGAAAATATTACAGTAAATGAATCTGTTCCAAGAGGAAGAATTCTAGATCGTAATGGTAAAATTCTTGTTGATAATGCTTCTAAAAAGTCGATTACATATACTAGAGGTAGAAAGACATCACAAAAAGATATACTCAACGTAGCAGAACGCTTATCAAAATTAATCAAAATGGATACTGATCGAATTACAAAAAGAGATAAACAAGACTTTTGGATTCAATTACACCCTGAAAAAGTTTCAGATATGATGAAAAAAGAAGATAAGATGCTAAATGAAGGTGAAATTTCACAAGAACAGTATGATGAAGAACTGCATAACAAAATTAAGCAGAAACAACTTGATGAATTAACTAATAAAGACTTACAAGTATTAGCAATTTATCGCGAAATGATGTCAGGCTCAACACTAAATCCTCAAACTATTAAAAAGGATGATGTCAGCAATAAAGAGTATGCCGCTGTATCACAACAACTTTCAAAATTGCCAGGTGTGAACACATCAATGGATTGGGACCGTAAATACCCATATGGAGATGTACTTAGAGGTTTATTTGGAAGTGTTTCAACTTCAGAAGAAGGTATTCCAAAAGAGTTGACTGACTACTATTTATCAAGAGGCTATTCAAGAAATGATCGAGTTGGTAAATCATATTTAGAATATCAATATGAAAACGTATTACGCGGTAAAAAGAAAGAAATGAAATATACAACAGATAAATCAGGTGAAATAACTAATTCAGAAGTAGTTAATCCAGAATCACGTGGAGATGATTTAGTACTTTCAATTGATATTGACTTACAAAAGAAAGTAGAAGAATCTTTAGAACAACAAATTAATAAACTACGCGGTGAAGGCGCTAAGAACATGGATAATGCATTTATTGTCGTACAAGATCCTAACAATGGAGATATCTTAGCAATGGCCGGTAAACAAATTAAATCTGATGGTTCCATGACAGATTATGATATTGGTAACTTTACATCTCAATATACTGTTGGTTCATCTGTCAAAGGTGGAACGTTATTAGCTGGTTATCAAAACAAAGCGATTCATGTGGGAGAACATATGATTGACGAACCTCTTCACTTCCAAGGTGGACTTACTAAACGTTCATACTTCAACCAAAATGGAAAAGTAGATATAAATGATAAAGAAGCATTAATGCATTCATCAAACGTATATATGTTTAAAACTGCATTAAAACTGGCGAAAGATCCATATCATTACAACATGGCATTGCCAAATGATATTTCAGATGCAGGTCAAAAACTGCGTAAAGGACTAAATCAAGTAGGATTAGGTGTTAAAACAGGAATTGATTTACCTAATGAAGTTGCTGGACAAATAGAAAAATTAGATTCTAACAGCGGTAACTACCTAGACCTTGCTATTGGTCAATATGATACGTATTCGCCATTACAATTATCACAGTATGTTTCTACAATTGCGAATAACGGTTACAGAATCACACCGCATGTCGGTCTTGAAATACGAAAAGCAACAGATAAAGATAGTTTAGGACCTGTTAAGCATAAAATACGTGGTAATGTATTAAATCGTCTCAACAACTCACCTGATGAAATCAAACAAGTTCAAAAAGGGTTTGATATGGCATTTAATAAGGAACAAGGTACTGGATATAAGAGTTTCCATGATACAGTGGTACCATCTGCTGGTAAAACAGGAACAGCAGAAGTGTTCCAAGATGGCAAACCGAGAGTTAACTCTACTTATATAGGATATGCTCCAAAGGATAACCCTAAATTAGCATTTTCAATTGTGTATACAAACCAACCAGTTCCAGAGCCATGGTTACAAGGTGGGGACTTAGGTCGAGATATTATTAATTATTATTTCGGTAAAGAAAAGAAATCATCAAAATCATAATTTTCCAGCTGATACTCGCTCATTGGGTATCAGCTTTTTACGTTATCTTTTATCCATCAAATGTTAAGTCTAATGACACTTATACAGATAAACGTTATAATGAAAATATTAATTCATATAGAAAATATTGGGGTGTTATCATGAAAAAATCTGAACTTCGCAAACAAGTTTTGCAGGAGATGAAAAATATTAACAATCTCAACAAAGAAAAAGCTGATCAATGGTTAAAGGAAGAACTATTAAAGACTGATGCGTTCAAAAATGCTGATACAGTTGGCATTGTATTGTCTATGGAACATGAAGTTAATACATTTCCAATTATTAAAGAAATCATCAATCAAGGAAAGATTCCTTTTGTTCCAGCAACTGATTATGAAACTAAGCGTATGACATTCCAAAGACTGAATGATTTAAACCAATTAAGTACAGATGAAAAAGGTATCCAATACGTTGATGCCGATACAGAGCGCACAAACGCATTGGATTTACTAATCGTGCCAGGTGTTGTTTTTAATCAAGAGGGTTATAGAATAGGTTATGGTGGAGGTTATTTTGATAAATTTCTAAATCGACACCGTACTGAAACAATAAGCCTAGTGTATGATGTACAAATTGATAATTCATTTAAACCTGAAGCACATGATGAAGTCGTAGAACGTCTGATCATTGCTCAAACTAGTTAAATTGGAGGCACCATGAATATAGAAAAACAATTTTGGAAATTAATTTATTATTATGTTAAATACTTCAACTACGAAATAGCACATGTCAGTAAAAATGAAACTGAAGTTTGGCTATCCAACAAAAATAAGAAAAAACTTATTATTGTTAAAACAGGTGTAGGTAGTTCCCAAGAAATTCGCTTTGATAAGAGCCGAGTTTTAGAACATCAAAATGAGATTAGTGAATACACTGGCTATAAACCTACAGATGTAACATTTAATTACTTAACTGAAAAAATCTTCACATATGAGAACTTAAATGAAATTCATCCGATACGTATGAAATTTAACGTTATTCGCAATCAACAAGATTTGTTGAAAACATTGCCGAATCCTGTCATAGCTAAACTTTACTCACGTCAAAACGATAAAACGTCGCTTTATTATAAAAAGCGACTATATAGCAACAATCCTATAGAAAAATATATGCTTAAATTTGCTCCAGTCACGTACTCACTTATTGCTATAAATATCGTTATTTGGTTATTTATGTTTTTAATCATTAATGCGTTTACCAACAGGAGTTTATTAGATTGGGGCGGTTTAGTTCATTTTAATGTCGTACACGGAGAATTATACCGTTTAATCTCATCTATGTTCATTCATTTTAATTTTGAACATATATTGATGAATATGCTTTCCTTATTTATTTTTGGTAAGCTTGTCGAAGCGATAGTAGGTCATTGGAAGATGCTCGGTATTTATTTTATCTCAGGCGTCTTCGGTAATATCGTATCTTTAGCTTTAGATACAAACTCAATATCAGTCGGTGCCAGTGGCGCAATTTTTGGTTTAATCGGCAGTTTATTCGCGATTATGTATATTAGTAAGCAATACACACCGAAAATGTTATTACAATTAGTTGGTGTATTGGCGATATTAACTCTGTTTTCACTATTCATGTCTAATGTTAATATCTATGCACATTTAGGCGGCTTTATTGGCGGCTTGCTAGTTACTTTCATTGGCTATTATTTTAATAGAGACCGAAAGTTATTTTGGATTTTACTTGCTGTAGGCTTATTATTGTTGATTATCTTATTAATAAGAACATTCACTATTAAAGAGGACAATATTTATGATAAATTAATAAGTGAAGAGATGAGCAATGGTAATTACAACAAAGCTGAAGAACTGATTAAACATACTATGAATAAAGGCTACGAAGATGATTATACATATTATTTGAGTGGTCTTTTAAAAGCAACAAAAGATTCAAAAGCTGAAGGAATTTCAACATGGGAACGTGGATTGAAACATTACCCTGATTCAGGCGTTCTAAATTATGAACTAGCAATTGCTAATCGTTCATTAGGAGATAAAAAATCGGCACTTAAACATATAAAGGTTGCAGTAAAATCAAATCCTCATAATGAAAAATATAAGTATCTAAAAAAAGAGTTGGAAAAACAAAATGAATCGTCAAATTAATACGTTTTACGACGTACAACAGTTACTTAAACAATTTGGGTTTATAATTTACTTTAAAGATAAACACGACATGTATGAAATGATGGAACAAGAAATTAGAGAGCTATATGAATATCAGCTTATCTCTAAGGACGCATTTATCAAGTGTATCTTAATAATCAATCAAAGAAGGATGAATAAGTAATGAGAAATTTAATATTGGCAGCCGATGTCGGTGGAACTACATGCAAACTAGGAATTTTTGACAACAAACTTGAGAGAATCACAAAATGGTCGATACAAACTGATATCAGTGATCCATCAGGTGTCGTTTTACTCAAATCTGTCTATAGTGCGTTTGTACAAAAAATGAATGAATTAAGTTTAAAAATGGAAGATGTTATAGGATTAGGCATTGGTGTTCCTGGACCAGTTGATTTCGAATCAGGTATTGTTCATGGCGCAGTAAACTTAAACTGGCCAGGTGACGTGAATGTGCGAGCAATTCTTTCACAATTTGTAAGTTTCCCGATTTTTGTTGATAATGATGCCAATGCTGCAGCACTTGGTGAAAAACATAAAGGCGCAGGACATGATGCAGATGACGTTGTAGCAATTACATTAGGCACTGGAGTAGGTGGCGGTATTATCTCAAATGGTAAACTAGTTCACGGACACAATGGTTCTGGTGCAGAGATTGGGCACTTTAGAGTGGATTTTGATCAACGTTTTGCATGTAATTGTGGTAAAAATGGTTGCTTAGAAACTGTTGCATCAGCAACAGGTGTTGTTAACTTAGTAAAATTCTATCACCCGAAACTTACTATTAAGTCTTCTATTTTAGAACTTATTAAGGAAGATAGAGTCACTGCTAAAGACGTTTTCGATGCTTCTAAAAAAGGGGATTTATTCTGTTTATTTATCACTGAACGAGTTGCCAATTATATTGCATACGCATGTAGTATTATCAGTGTGATGAGTAATCCAAAATATATTATTTTGGGTGGCGGAATGTCTGAAGCCGGAGATATTCTCATTGAAAACATCAAAACCGAATATAGAAATCTTACTTTCACCCCTGCACAAAACGGTACAGAAATTGTAAAAGCACAATTAGGAAATGATGCCGGAATTACTGGCGCTGCAGGTTTAATCAAAACATATGTTATAGAAGAGGAGCGTGTTGAATAATGGCTATCGTTGATGTAGTCGTAATTCCAGTAGGAACAGAGGGTCCTAGCGTAAGTAAATATATTGCAGAAATTCAAACTAAGCTAAAAGAATTTAAAGATCAAGGCATTATTGATTATCAACTTACACCTATGAATACTCTAATTGAAGGTGATTTAAAAGATCTATTACATGTTGTTCAAGTTATTCATGAACTTCCTTTTGATAAAGGCTTAGATAGGGTATGTACTAATATAAGAATAGATGACCGTAGAGATAAATCTAGAAAAATGAATGATAAATTGGTCTCTGTTCAAAAACAATTAGACAAAAATAGTGGTGAAAAATAATGGAAATTTCATTTTTAACTTTAGGTATAGCTAATACAAACACTTATTTTATAGAAAATGAAGATAGTGTTTTACTTGTTGATCCTTCTAGTGATGGACAAGAGATAATTTCAAAACTTAAATCTATTGGTAAACCATTAAAAGCTATCATTTTAACTCATGCTCATTTTGATCATATCGGTGCTTTAGATGAAGTGTTAGAACAATATAATATTCCAGTGTATTTGCACGAAGAAGAATTTGATTTTCTTACTGATCCAGCTAAAAACGGTTCTGAAAAATTCGCTCAATATGGCTTAAAACCTATCATTAGTAGCGCAAAACCAAAAGCAATCAATGAAGGTAAGCACGATATTGAAGGATTCAAAGTTGAAGTCATGCATACACCTGGTCATTCACCCGGTGGACTAACTTTTATCTTTGATGATTTTGCATTGGTTGGAGATGCTTTATTTAATAATGGCATCGGCAGAACTGATTTATATCGAGGTGACTACGAAACACTAGTAGATTCTATACAAGATAAAATTTTCACTATTAAAGATGACCTACCATTATATCCAGGTCATGGTCCTTCTACTACAGTAGAAGGCGAACAACTAAATCCTTATTTACATGGTTAATTTTTAAAAGTAATATCAACGGGGCCGGGACATAATTGTTCTGGAACCTAATAAAAAGGACGATTTTCACATATAAAAATGAAAATCGTTCCTTTTTTATTTTGTCCAAGAAATTTTCAGCTCGTAGAGCTGCTAATTTCCTAATAT
>NZ_PZGG01000081.1 GCF_003043455.1 Staphylococcus simulans
ATTGGTTGGATATCCAACATTAAAGTATTGTTCCTAGGGGGATTATTAAAAGTATTTTTTTAAAGATACTACAATTCATCTGAAAATTCGGTACAATGGTAATTAATCATTGTACTTCGTGAAAAGCGTGGAACTTGTTCGGTTTACATAAATAGAGAGATGGGAAATTAATAAGAAATATACGATTTTTGACAGAGTCAATAAGAGTTTTAAGGGAGCGTCGGCCATCATGATTATAGCTATCATTATTTTAATTTTTGTTTCTTTCTTCTTTTCTGGCAGTGAAACGGCATTAACTGCTGCGAATAAAGTGAAATTACAGACTGAAAGCAGGAAAGGAGATCCAAAGGCTAAAAAGTTGTTAGCACTTTTAAATAAACCTAGAGACTTTATCACAACGATTTTAATCGCAAATAACAGTGCGAATATCGTGTTGCCTACGTTAGTTACTATTCTTGCTGTACAACATGGTTGGAACGTAGGTATCGCATCTTTAGTGATTACAGTAGTGGTGATTATTGTTTCAGAAGTTATACCTAAATCCATTGCTGCAACTTATCCTGATGCGATTTCTAAATTAGTTTATCCGGTTATCCATTTATTTGTGGTGATTTTAACACCGATTACTAAAATCCTAAATGGTTTAACGGGTTTAATTAACAGAATGCTTGCGAATGACAAATTCCAAAGTCAAACAATGTCTAAAGAAGAAGTGCGTACAATGGTAACTATCGCAGGCGCACAAGGTGCTTTTAACGAAAATGAACGAGACCGTCTTCAAAGTGTTTTATCATTCCAACAATTGCGCGTGAAAGATGTGGATACCACACCTCGTGTCAATGTGACAGCTTTCTCGTTAGATACACCTTATGATGAAGTGTATGAAATTATCATGTCACATCCTTATACGCGTTATCCTGTCTATGATGAAGACATTGATAATATTGTGGGTGTCTTCCATTCAAAATATTTATTAATCTGGAGTCGTCATCATGATAAATCATTAGAAGATTATATTTCTAAACCACTCTTTGTGAATGAACATAATAAAGCAGAGTGGGTCATGCGTAAAATGATTGCATCACGAAAACATATTGCGATTGTTTTGGATGAATATGGCGGAACGGATGCGATTATTACGATGGAAGATTTAATTGAGCAGTTACTAGGATTAGATATTGAAGACGAAATGGATCAATATGAACAAAATAAAGTCGATGAACGTTTGAAAAATAGACAAAAGCCAAAAGCGAATCAATCATCTTTATAGGGAGTGTTCACATATGTGGTCAGATACAAAAATCACTGCACAACTTGGGATAAAGTATCCAATTATTCAAGCTGGAATGGCAGGTAATACAACGCCTGAATTAGTCGCTAGTGTGAGTAATAGCGGAGGCCTAGGGACGATAGGCGCAGGGTATTTCAGTTCAGAAAAACTTGCGGATGAAATAGATAAAGTTAAGTTATTAACGACTCAACCTTTTGCGGTTAATTTATTTGTGCCAAGCAAAAAACATATTAAACGGGCTCAAGTGGATTTAATGAATGCTTGGTTGAATCCTTATCGTCGTGCATTGGACTTAGAGCAACCCGTAGTGAATTTATCTGAATCACAACAACTAGAAAAACAAATTGATATCTTGATTGAGAAACGCGTGCCGATTGTTAGTTTTACATTCGGTATTCCAGATGTTCATTTAATTCGTAAGATGCATGAACATCACATGATTGTGATGGGAACAGCTACTTCTGTTGAAGAAGCGATTGTGAACGAAGAAGCGGGTATCGATATTATCGTTACACAAGGCAGTGAAGCAGGTGGACACCGCGGTTCATTTTTAAAACAGGAGAATGGAGAATATCCGATGATAGGCAGTATTTCACTCATTCCACAAGTAGCGGATGCAGTGTCTATACCTGTAGTTGCAGCAGGTGGTATTATGGACGGCAGAGGTGTGCTTGCTAGTCTGATTTTAGGTGCATCAGGTGTACAGATGGGGACAGCATTTTTAACGTCACAAGAAAGCGGTGCAGATATTGCGTATAAGCAAGCAATTTTAAACAGTACAGAGACTTCGACAGTTTTAACGAATGCGTTCAGCGGTAAAATGGCTCGTGGCATTCGTAATGATTTTATAGATTATCTGTCTACATTTCGTGGAGAAGTGCCAGAATACCCAATACAAAACCAATTGACTTCCGCAATCCGTAAAGCATCGACTGCCAATCACGATCACTCATTAATGTCATTATGGAGTGGACAAACACCAAGGCTTGCGACAAGTCGTAAAGCAAATGAAATGGTTGAATCTATCGTACAACAAATTGAAGATATGCGTTTTAAAGCATAGAAATTACTCACTAATAAGTACTGCGTTTCTGAATGCGCAGTACTTATTTTCACTTCAAATACAAGATGTAGCAAACAGGTTCTAGACTTAAAATATGATAGAATGAAATTGGTGATTATGTATGATAGATATAGGACTGACAGGGTGGGGAGATCATGATTCTCTCTATACCGATTTAAGTCGTAAAACAGATAAATTAAAGACCTATGCGAGTCATTTTCCAGTGGTAGAATTAGATGCTTCGTATTATGCGATTCAACCAGAACGCAATATCAGAAAGTGGATTAAAGAAACACCCGCTCGTTTTAAGTTTGTGGTAAAAATTCATCAAGCACTGACTTTGCATGCGGATTATAAAGACTTTGCTGAGACGCGAAATGAACTCTTTGAAGATTTTAAGTTGATGATTCAACCTCTAATTGAAGCGGATAAACTTGCGATGGTGCTTGTACAATTTCCGCCATGGTTTGACTGCAAGACTCAAAATATTAATTACATACGTTATGTACGTGAACATTTAAAACATGTACCGGTTTGTATCGAATTTAGAAATCAAACTTGGTTTGAAGGGGAAATGAAAGAGCACACTTTAACCTTTTTAACAGAACAAGGCTTGATTCATGCGATTGTTGATGAACCGCAAGTGGGTGAAGGCTCAGCACCTTTTGTCAACCGTATTACAACCGATACAGCTTTTGTGCGATATCATGGACGTAACCGCCATGGCTGGACCAAGCAAGATATGACTGACGAAGCATGGCGAGATGTCCGCTATTTATATGACTATACAACAGAAGAGTTAGAAGAACTTGCGCAACATGTGCGTATTATTCAACAAAAAGCTAAAAAGATTTATGTAGTTTTCAATAACAACTCAGGCGGTCACGCAGCCAACAATGCGAAAGAACTTCAACGAATTCTTGGCATTGACTACGAAGGTTTGGCACCGCAGCAGCTTAAATTATTTTAGGAAGTGATGATATGGTGAGTATCCTTTTACTCATTTTAATAGGAGCCTTATCCGCAATTTTAGGCTCGCTTGTCGGAATCGGCGGCGGATTAATTATCGTTCCGACATTAGTCTATTTAGGCGTTGAACATGATTTACTCCATGGAATCACCCCTCAAATAGCGATTGGAACTTCCTCAATTATTTTAATTGTGACAGGTTTAGTGTCTACATTAGGGTATTTAAAATCTAAGCAAGTAGATACTAAAAATGGTTATATATTCTTATTCGGAGTATTGCCAGGCTCCTTATTTGGTTCATTTATCAGTCGTTATTTAACATTAGATTCATTCAATTTGTATTTCGGTATGTTTTTGATTCTCGTGTCGATTTTATTATTAGTACGTAACTCAATTAAGCCGATTAAACTCTTTGAAAAGAAAAAGTACGAAAAAACATATGTAGATAAAGATGGAACGATTTATCATTATCACGTGCCGCCTGTATTTGCGTTCTTTGTGACATTCTTCATCGGAATTACCACTGGACTCTTCGGCATTGGCGGAGGGGCTTTGATGACACCGTTGATGTTGATAGTCTTTAGATTCCCGCCACACGTTGCGGTAGGTACAAGTATGATGATGATTTTCTTCTCTAGTGTCATGAGTTCTATCGGGCATACTTTCCAAGGGCACGTTGCTTGGCATTATGCGCTTGTCTTAGTCATTTCGAGTTATGTCGGAGCTAAAATCGGTGTTAGAATCAACCAATCAATCAAATCTAATACAGTGGTTGCTTTACTGAGAACAGTGATGCTGTTATTAGGGGTTTATCTAATTATTAAATCATTGCTTTAAAGGAGGCGTCGAGTTTGAAATTAACGATTTATCATACGAATGATATTCATAGCCATCTCCATGCTTATGAGCGTATTGCCGCATACATGGCAGAGCACAGACCATTACTAGACCATCCTTCACTTTATATAGATATCGGCGACCATGTTGATTTATCAGCACCTGTAACAGAAGCCACACATGGCCTTAAAAATATTGAATTATTAAATGCTGCACATTGTGATATTGCGACAATCGGCAACAATGAAGGAATGACGATTTCACATGAAGATTTAAACGCATTATATAAAGATGCGAATTTTGCGGTTACTTGCAGTAATGTGTTTGATGAAGCGGGTCGTTTACCGCATCATATAACTTCTAGTCACATTGAGCAAATTGAAGATGTACGTATCTTGTTTGTTGCAGCAACTGCACCATTCACACCGTTCTATCGTGCTTTGGATTGGGTTGTCACTGATCCAATGGCTGCGATAAAAGATGAGATAAAGAAACAAGCAGGTAATTATGATGTATTGATGGTCATGAGTCATTGCGGTATTTTCTTCGACCGTAAGTTATGTGAAGAGATTCCTGAAATTGATGTTATATTCGGTAGCCATACACATCATTATTTTGAAGAAGGCGAAATGAAAAATGGTGTCTTAATGGCAGCAGCAGGGAAATATGGACATTTCTTAGGTGAAGTTAATTTAACGATTGAAAATAAAAAAGTCGTACATAAAACAGCAATCCTGCATCCTGAAGATACGTTGCCTGAAGTTGAAACAAACTTCAAAGAAGAAGGTAAAGCATTGATGAGCACGCCTTTAGTGGATCATCCTGTAGACTTAAAGAGAAGAACAGATACGATTACCAAAACAGCTTATTTACTCGCAGAAAGTGTTTGTGAGTTCACACATGCGGACTGTGCAATTATTAATGCGGGGTTAGTAGTTAAAGGGATTGAAGGACCGAATGTTACAGAATACGATGTACATCAAATGTTGCCGCACCCGATTAATTTAGTGCGTATTAAAATTACCGGTCGTGATTTAAAACAAGTCATTTTAACGGCTGAAGAACAAGCTTATATGCATGAACATGCGCAAGGTTTAGGGTTTAGAGGCGATATATTCGGTGGATACATTTTATATCAAATGGGTTATATTGAATCAGAATCTCGCTTTTTTGTACAAGGTGAAGAGATTATTGATGATCACATCTATACATTAGGAACCGTTGATATGTATACGTTTGGCCGCTATTTCCCTATGTTTAAAAATTTACCGACAGAGTATTTGATGCCAGAATTTTTAAGAGATATTTTCAAACAGAAATTATTAGAATTATGAATTATGACTTATAGCGTTTTCATTTTGTTATAAATTCGTTATAATAAGATGAAGATGAGTACACAGGAGGGTATGTGTTGTAATGGCTACAAAAAATAATGAGATTTTACGTAAACCGGACTGGTTGAAGATAAAGCTGAACACGAACGAAAACTATACTGGTCTTAAGAAGATGATGCGTGAGAAGAATTTAAACACTGTTTGCGAAGAAGCAAAGTGTCCGAATATACATGAATGTTGGGGTGAGCGCCGAACAGCTACATTTATGATTTTAGGTGCAGTATGTACACGTGCTTGCCGCTTCTGTGCAGTTAAAACTGGCTTACCTAACGAATTAGACTTAGACGAGCCGGAACGTGTAGCAGAATCAGTAGAAATCATGAACTTAAAACACGTGGTAATCACAGCAGTTGCGCGTGATGACTTACGTGATGCAGGTTCAAACGTTTATGCTGAAACAGTAAGAAAAGTAAGAGAACGTAATCCATATACGACTATTGAAATTTTACCGTCAGATATGGGTGGCGACTATGATGCACTTGAAACATTAATGGCATCTAAACCAGATATTTTAAACCACAATATCGAAACAGTACGTCGCTTAACTCCGAGAGTTCGTGCGCGTGCAACATATGACCGTACTTTAGAATTCTTAAGACGTTCTAAAGAATTACAACCAGATATTCCAACGAAATCAAGTATCATGGTTGGTTTAGGCGAAACAATTGAAGAACTTCACGAAACAATGGATGATTTACGTGCAGCAGATGTAGATATTTTAACAATTGGGCAATATTTACAACCTTCACGTAAACACTTGAAAGTTGAAAAATACTATTCACCATTAGAATTCGGTAAATTACGAAAAGTAGCAATGCAAAAAGGATTCAAACATTGCCAAGCTGGACCATTAGTTCGTAGTTCTTACCATGCAGATGAGCAAGTTAACGAAGCTGCGAAAGAGAAACAACGTATTGGTGAAGAAAAATTAAACGAAACAACAACTGAAGCATAATTGATATTTATAGATTTGAATGGGGAAGAAGCGGGCTGAATCAGTCCGCTTCTTTCGTCATTCAACTACTGTTATAATGTATAATATAAAGTAAATCCAAAAGATTGAAATCAATAAACATGAGACATTGAACCAAGCAAAAATGCTCAAGAATAGAATTGATAGGTGACATACATGATAAAAGTAGGAGACAAATATTTCGAAATGATCGAACAGTATCGTGATTGTTTCGATGAAGAACAATTTGCGAACCGCTATTCAGAAATACTAGATAAATATGATTTTGTAGTTGGCGACTTCGGCTATGAACAATTAAGACTCAAAGGTTTTTACAAAGACTCTAATAAAAAAGTAGAAATCAGTAAACGTTTTGCGACTATACAAGATTACTTACTAGAATACTGCAACTTTGGTTGTGCCTATTTTATTTTGCGTCGTATCCCAGAACGTGAACTGAAAAAACTACGCGAACAAGAAGAAACAGAAGTGGATGCATCAGATAAGCTACATGATGTTAAAATTGCGCCGAGTTTACCTTCTGATCAAAAACAAAACTAATTATTCGATATCAAGCGACCATTACTAAAGACTCCATTTATAGGGACGGTGATGGTCGTTTTTATATGTGTAACTAATGTATGAAAACAATTTTCAGGTTATGTAGAGAT
>NZ_PZGG01000082.1 GCF_003043455.1 Staphylococcus simulans
TAAGTATACCGTATGATTTCAGAAAATGGAATGACTGTATTATCAACATTTTAGTGAATACGCTCTTTATTACACTAAAAGATCCATAATTGCATTTGTAAATTACAGCAATATACTAACTATTATACGATTAGAATTTTGTTTTGAACACATTTTTTTAAAACAAATCATAATTAATGGTCTGTATTAAATGTGTATTGACACAAATTTCAGACAAAATATTCAATCAGGTAAATTCGCATGATATGTTAGGAATTCATGCCAATTGCGCTTATAATAGTAACTAAGCGACGCTTTTTTAGGAAGGAGGACTACGAGATATTTTACAGACAAATCTCGTATAAATTTGAATGATATTACTACAACTTAACAATGTCTCAAAATCCTTCGACGGGGAAGAAATCTTTAGTGATGTCCACTTTGAAGTAAAGAGTCATGAAAAAATAGGTATTGTCGGCAGAAATGGCGCAGGCAAATCAACTTTAATGAAAATCATTGCCGGTGTGGATGGTTATGACAGCGGTAATGTCTCAAAAATTAAAAATTTAAAAGTCGGTTATTTAACACAACAAATGACCTTAGATACTGACCATACAGTATGGGAAGAAATGTCTAAACCTTTTGCGCATCTTAAACAAATGGAACAAGAGATGCAGGCAGAAACGAATTGGTTAGCTGATCATGCAGATGAATATGAATCTGATATCTTTAAAGAACATATGGCAAGATACGAAGCTTTGTCTAACCAGTTTGAACGCTTAGAAGGTTATCAGTTTGAAAGTAAGATTAAAACCGTCTTACACGGACTGGATTTTAATGAAGAAGATTTCAATCGTCCAGTAAATGATTTTAGCGGCGGCCAAAAAACCCGCTTATCACTCGCACAAATGTTATTGAGTGAACCTGATTTATTATTACTTGATGAGCCGACCAACCATTTAGATATGGAAACAACGCAATGGCTTGAAGATTATCTGAATTACTTTAAAGGTGCTATCGTGATTATCAGTCACGACCGCTTCTTCTTAGATAAAACAGTCAACCAAATTTACGACGTTGCATTAGGTGCAGTTCAACACTATGTCGGCAACTATAGCAAGTTCATCACACAACGTGATCAATACTACCAAAAACGTATGCAAGAATACGAACGCCAACAAGCTGAAATTAAACGCCTTGAAACGTTTGTCGAAAAAAATATCACACGTGCATCAACAAGCGGTATGGCAAAAAGCCGTCGAAAAGTTTTAGAAAAGATTGAACGTATCGATAAACCGATGTTAGATGCCCGCAGCGCGAACATTCAATTTGATTTTGATCGCAATACAGGTAATGACGTCTACCATATCAGAAGCTTAGAAATCGGTTATGCAGAACCTGTGATTGCCCCTATCACAATGGAAATCACTAAAGGAAATCATTTAGCAGTCATCGGACCTAACGGTATCGGTAAATCTACATTTATTAAAACTGTAGCTGACCGTATTCCTAAATTAGGCGGTGAAATTATTCATGGCGCAAATTTACGTGTCGGCTACTACGACCAAAAACAAGCAGAATTCAAATCGAATAAAACTATTTTAGATTATGTATGGGATCAATACCCTACTATGCCAGAAAAAGATGTGCGTGCAGTGTTAGGCCGTTTCTTATTCGTTCAAGATGATGTTAAAAAAATCATCAACGATTTATCAGGTGGAGAAAAAGCTCGCTTGCAACTCGCATTATTAATGTTAGAACGAAATAATGTCTTAATCCTTGATGAACCTACCAACCATTTAGATATCGATTCTAAAGAAATGTTAGAACAAGCCCTTCAAGATTTTGAAGGTACTTTAATCTTCGTATCACATGACCGTTACTTTATTAATCAACTTGCGAATAAAGTTTTTGATATGCAACCAGATGGCGGTACTGTTTACGCTGGCAACTACCAATATTATTTAGATAAAACAGAAGAAAAAGCAGCGATTGCAGCAAAAAACGAAGCGCAACAAGCAGCGCAAGTTGCAACGGAAGACAATACAAACTCATATGAAAATCAAAAAGCACAACGTAGAGAACAACGCCAACTAGAACGTCAAATTGAAAATTGTGAAGCTGAAATTGAAAGATTCGAGGAACAAATTGAAACCATCGATCATCAATTAACACAACCTGAAGTCTTTAATGACCCAGAAAAAGCTGCACAGTTAGCTGAAGAAAAAGAGACTATCGAACAACAACTCGAACACGTTATGGAAACGTGGGAAGAATTACAAGAAAAAATGATATAAACCATAAAGGTTACCGAGGACTGGAAA
Source organism: Staphylococcus simulans (assembly GCF_003043455.1). GTDB lineage: Bacteria > Bacillota > Bacilli > Staphylococcales > Staphylococcaceae > Staphylococcus > Staphylococcus simulans_A. Next base: position 2,304 of record NZ_PZGG01000082.1, read on the forward strand.
TGATTACTTCATTTTTAGTCCTCTTTTATTACAATTTCTTAACAAAATTATCAACATTAAAAATCCCTTAACATCAACTATCCACAGAGTTATCCACTTTATCCACAGGTAAAAAGACACTATTTCAAAGTCTATTCACATCACTTTCCACAGTTATTCACCCTTTTACCCACACTTATCCACAAGTTATACACTTTTTGTTGATAAGTACGCATGTTCGCTATTGACAGAAATAGATTTAATTCAAGTTGGCGCTAACCTCCTGTTATGAGATACTATAATTAATGAATACAAATAGAGAGGTATTATTTATATGAATAGTGTACTTAATATATTTTTATTTTTAGTATTGATGTGGTTATTGATAACGGTTCTATATATACTATTGACCTATTATCAAAAATATCGTGCTGCACAACGTGTTCGTGCTTTATGGGAAGCACGTGCTAAATCTGAAAGCTTTGTGCGACCCAATCAACATTATCGCTATCAATATGATACATATCATTCTGAATATGACCATACACTCGATGATAAAACATGGTCTGATTTAAATTTAGATGACTTATTCCAGCAACTGAATTATAATTTTACCGCCATCGGTGAAATGCGCTTATATTCGACACTTCGAGGCATGTTTAAAGTTAACAATCAAAACTTGATTAACAATTTTAAAAATCATAAAACCTTTCGTCAAAGTGTGTCGGTACATTTATCACAAATTGGCAAAACGATTTATCCAATGTTTCCTAATCAAATCAAGCCGATTAAAATGCAAAACATTTATTACTTATGTCCGTTGCTTCCTATTATTGGTTTGATACTTGTACCTATTTTGAAGGGGCCTGGCTTATTAATATTACTTTTTACGATTGTGTTGAATATTTTTCTGAGTGGTAAGTTATCTAAGCATTACTCTGAATATATAAACGCAACTTTTTACTCAGTGAATGTGATTAAAAAAGCTGAACGCATTCATCAACTTGAACACGCACCAAAGCTTGATGTGAATTTTAAACACTTTGCGAAAGCAAAGCGATTCAGTCCCCTATTAGGTAAAGTTTCACCTGATAACGAAGGCGGTGCGATGGCCGAATTTATTAAACTTGCTTTCATGTTAGATTATGTTATTTTCAATTCAGTTCAAAACGCCTTCACGAAACATCAAGATGAACTGATGGCTTGTTATGACTATATCAGTGAAATAGATAATCATTATGCAGTCGCCCTGTGGCAAGAAACTTTAGCTTCATATACACAACCTGAAATCACAAAACAGCCTGAATTAGAATTTGATGCATTGGTTCATCCATTACTTGCTACACCTGTCCCAAATGATTTAAACATTCAACAAAATATTTTGCTGACAGGTTCAAACGCATCAGGTAAATCGACATTCATGAAAGCTGTTGCGCTCAATTTGATATTAGCACAGACTGTTGAGACAGCATTGGCACATCATTTTACATATAAGCCTGGTATGATATTAACTTCTATGGCAAATCAAGATGATGTACTGAGTGGCGATAGCTACTTTATTGCAGAATTAAAATCCATCTTACGCTTAATGAATCAAACAGAAATTTATTGTTATTGCTTTATTGATGAAATTTTCAAAGGTACGAATACGACAGAACGTATAGCTGCTTCTGAATCTGTATTAAACTATCTCGCAGAACATTCTAACTATCGGATCATTGCTGCCACGCATGATATTGAATTATCACAACTGCTTGAGAATGATTTTGCGAATTATCATTTTAATGAAACAATCAAAGATGATGAAATTTATTTTGACTATAAAATTAAACCGGGCAAAGCGAATACACGTAATGCGATTGAATTATTACGTTTAATGCAGTTTCCTGATACGGTATATCAAAATGCTTTAAAAAACGCAAAAAAGTAGAGAAGCGAAATGACCGCTTCTCTACTTTTTCATTTATTAATCGATTCTTTCAATCAATTATTCTACTGAAAATTCTTCAATATCGATACTGCATTTACCATTTAAATCTAAATCCGCTTTAAATCCTGCTTCATATAAGTAATGACCTGCTGCACCAATCATCGCCGCATTGTCAGTACATAATTTCGGACTTGGAATCGATAATTTAATCTGATGTTCTGCACATGCTTCTTTCAGTGCTTTACGTAAGCCTTTATTACTTGCGACGCCACCTGCGACTATCAATTGATTCACTTGATAAGTTTCACACGCTTTTATCGCCTTGTGTACTAAAACTTCAACCACACTGTTTTGGAAACTTGCTGCTACATTTGCAGGAATAATTTCTTCATTTTTTTGTTTCAAGTTATGCAATTTATTGATGACTGCACTTTTCAAACCACTGAAACTAAAATCAAAGCTATCCGGTTCTAACCACACACGTGGGAAGTTATAGACATCTTCGCCTTCTGTCGCAAGTTGATCGACTTTCGGTCCGCCTGGATAAGGTAATCCAATCGTACGTGCGACTTTATCATAAGCTTCACCTACAGCATCGTCTCTTGTTTCACCGATAACTTCAAAGTTTAAATGATCTTTCATATAAACTAACTCCGTGTGACCACCTGATACAATCAGTGCCATTAACGGAAATTCGAATGGTTCTTCTAAATTATTCGCATAGATATGACCAGCAATATGGTGCACTGGAATTAACGGTTTATCATATGCATATGCTAAAGCTTTTGCTGCGTTCACTCCGATTAAAAGTGCACCGATTAATCCTGGACCTTCAGTCACTGCAACCGCATCTATCTCTTCCATATCTGTATGTGCTGTTTTTAATGCTTCATCTATCGTTTGTGTGATGCCTTCAACATGATGTCTGCTGGCCACTTCAGGTACTACACCGCCGAAACGTTTATGACTTTCAATTTGGCTCAGCACAGTATTGCTTAAGATTTCTTTACCGTTTTTAATCACACTGGCACTTGTTTCATCACAGCTTGATTCTATTGCTAAAATTAATGTATCTTTTTCCATTATAAATCCACCCACATTACGAGTGCATCCTCGCCTTCTCCATAATAATTTTTTCGTTTGCCGCCGTAGTTAAATCCTAATGATTCATATACTCGACGTGCAATGCTGTTTTCAATGCGTACTTCTAAACTCATCACATCACATGTTTGTCTGGCGAAATTCATCGCGTATTCTACTATTAATTTTCCTAATCCATACCCACGCATCTTTTCAGTTACCGCAACAGTTGTAATCTGTGCTTGATCAATGACTGTCCACATACCGATATAACCAATAATCTCTTGTTCATACTGCATCACAAAATAGCGTGCAAACTGATTACGTTCGACTTCATGATAAAAAGCATCGATGGTCCAAGAACTATCATTAAAACACATGCGTTCTAAATCAAAAACTTTCGGCACATCTTCTACAGTCATTAATCGTATATTCAAACCTTCTAATTCTGTTGCGTTTTTAACCAATTTCGTTCTGCCTCAGAAAGTTTAAGATAATCTGGTTTAAAGGTATGGATGTTTTCTGGTTGTTTAATCAAGTGTTGCATTACGCTAGCATTAGGAAGTTGATGGATAATAGGTCCGTTTAGCAACTCAGTAATGTTTTCTAAATCATGACCTACAAAAACATATGGTTGTTGCTGTTGATTAAGGAAATCATTCAAATCTGATATCAACATATATTGGTCTTCTAATACCTTAACAAGTTGACCTTCTTGATATTGATAGACACCTGTATAAACCGCTTCTCGTCTTGCATCAAATACTGGCACAATCAACTGTTCAGTTTGTATATCTGGCACTGTTGCTGCTAAAGCTTCTAATGAAGAAACACCATATAATTCAGTATTCAATGCATAAGCTAAAGTTTTAGCAGTCGTAACACCGATTCTTAATCCTGTGTAAGAACCAGGACCTTTAGCAACGACAATTGCATCAATGTCTCTTTTAGTTATACCTGCTTCTTCAATAATCTTTTGAATCGCCGGCATCAATTGAACAGAATGATTACGTTTAATATTTGTGGTATGTTCTACTAATATATTTTCATCTTGCATCACTGCAAGCGACATAGGCTTATTGGATGTATCCAGCAGCAAGTAATTCACGTGTCACGTCCTCCTTCAATTGTGCATAATGTGCACCTTTTGCTTCTATTGTAATTTCTCTTTTATTCTCATCTACAGCAGTAAGATTGATAGTTAAGTAACTATCTGGCAGCAAGTCTTGAATAAAAGTACTCCATTCAATGACTGTCACTGCATGATCATCAAAATATTCATCGAACCCTAAGTCTTCATCAGAATCTTCTAAGCGATAGCAATCCATATGATGAAATTTCATGTTCGTACCTTTATAAGATTTAATAATATTGAAAGTTGGAGAGTTAATCGTACGTTTCACTCCTAAATGCTTACCGATGAATTGACTTAAAGTCGTCTTCCCTGCACCTAAATTACCATTTAATAAAATTAAATCTTTGGGTTGTAAATGCTTTGTCAGTATTTCAGCAAATTGATTCATTTGATCAATATTGTTGATTGTTATCATTTTCAAATCTCCTATTTTCTATTCTGCATGCGTGCAGAAATTTCGTCTTCTATATTGTAACATGGCATGCAACTGCTTTTGACTATAATGTTTGTTTGCTTTAAATATGAAATATGTAATTATTAAAAACGTTTTCACGTATGAAATTAAAAAATTTTCAGAATTCCGGTTGACATCCCTCTGTACATGTAG
>NZ_PZGG01000083.1 GCF_003043455.1 Staphylococcus simulans
GTGTTAGTTAACTAAATTATCTATAAGGTATTGTTAAAAGTAATTGTATTATTTAGGTAGACCGTAAATGCATTCCAGATTGTCGACAAATCTTATATAGACTTGTTGACTTTTATATTAACTAAAAGACATTACTCGCTTAAATATAATGAGCATTAATAAAAACTCTATTTACCATATAGATACTAATTTTGCATTCTTCTACTAATTAGTGTTATAATTTAATTAACAAGAGCTTCGTACATTATATGCACCAATACCCTCACTATTGCGAGTAGTGAGGGTATTTTTAGGTGTTGGCTAATATCGCCTATTTTTTCTTATTATTACGTGTACGTAGCCAATGCGTAAATAACGCAACAATACAACCACTGATGACTGTGGTCGTGATGTGTACAAGAGCTTCGACCATCTGATATGCACCTCCTCTCTGCGTCTAAATTGACGCCTGAGAGATAGGCGACTTATATATTATATCATCTTCGAATATATGATAATAGTTAACTTCCGCTAAAAGTCCTATTATGTAAAGTAAAAAAGAGAGCGTGTTTGCTCTCTTTTTATTTTATTAATAAAATATTATAGTGATTTCTAGGATGCTATGAGATGATCTCATTTGCGTTGAAACAAGGTTTATTAAACCAAATCATTATCTTTTTTAATTCTGTAAATTGTCTGCCTTGTTATATTTACTTCTTTCGCAATTTTACTAATTGCTTGGCCTTCTTCTAACATTTCTACAACTCTATGATAAATAACACGTTTTTGAGGATCTTTAGCATTCGGTGCATAGAGTAAAGGACGTCCTTTATATACCCCTTTTTCTTTCGCAACTTTAATACCTTGTGCTTGTCTACGTTTACTTTCATTTCGTTCTTGTTCTGAAACCATTGCTAATATTTGGATGATTAAGTCTTTCATAAATTTATTTAATAAAGGATTGCCAATGACTTCATTCATCATAGGTAAACTAGTAATCATCAATTGGACTTCTTTATCTTTTAAATAATTAACTGTGTTAATCACTTCATCATAATTACGACCTAAGCGATCAATTGATTCTACTACAAATCTATCGCCCATTCTCACAAAGTTAAGTGCTTCTTGAAATATAGGTCTGTTTTCTACTGACTTTCCCGATTGTTTCTCTGTAAATATTTTCTCTACGCCAAATGTTTTCAAATTAGCTAGCTGTCTTTCTAAATTTTGGTCTATAGATGATACTCTCGCATAACCAACAATCATTGATTTCCACCTCATAATTAATATACACCCTAATCATACGTTCTAGTTATTGTAATTTCAATAACCTCATTTGTATGATTAGGGTGTACCATAATCATACAAAAACGTGATTCTAATATATATAAAAGCTTTTATTGTTATACTTATTGATATCGTGTTTAAAGGAGAGGATTAAATGTTTTTGGCATGGAACGAAATTAAATACAATAAGCTGAAATTTGGATTAATTATAGGCATTCTTGTATTAATTAGTTACTTACTTTTTTTATTATCTGGATTAGCGAATGGTTTAATTAATATGAATACAGAAGGTATTAAGAAGTGGCAAGCAGATGCAATTGTCTTAAATAAAGATGCTAATCAAACGGTACAACAATCAGTAATAACAACATCGGATGTTAAAGGGAAATTTAAAAAAGAGGCTCCTTTAAAGCAAATGGGCATTATCGCTTCAAAGGGAAATAGTAAAGAGAATGCGATACTCTTTGGGGTAACATCAAATTCATTCTTGATTCCGAAGATCAAGGAAGGCAAAGCGTTTAATAAAGATAATGAGGTTGTCATTGATCAATCATTGAAAGATAAAGGATTTAAAGTTAATGACATAATCAATTTATCTCAATCTGACGAGAAATTACATATCGTTGGAGTGTCAGAAAGTGCGAAATATAATGCTTCTCCTGTTATTTTTACTAATAATAAAACGGTGGAAAAAATTAACCCAGCATTATCGTCAGACAAAACCAATTCAGTAGTTGTCAAAGATAATAATTGGAATGATAAAAAGATAAATAGTGATTTAGAAGTGATTGGTATTGATGAATTTGTAGAAAATCTACCAGGTTATAAATCTCAAAATTTAACAATGAATTTCATGATTACATTTTTGTTTGTTATTTCTGCTACAGTTATTGGAGTATTCTTATATGTTATTACTCTACAAAAAAAGAGTTTATTCGGTGTATTAAAAGCGCAAGGATTTACGGATGGATTCTTAATGAAGATGGTGTTAGCACAAACCTTTATATTATCTTTAATTGGCTCATTAATTGGATTAATGTTGACCCTGCTTACAAGTCTAATTTTACCCAAAGCAGTACCGATTCAATTTGATGTTATAACACTTATTATTTTCGGCATTGTTCTGATACTTATTTCACTTGTGGGTAGTCTTTTCTCAGTACTATCTATTAGAAAAATTGATCCACTTAAGGTAATCGGATAAGGAGGTTTCATTATGTTAAAATTCGAGAAAGTGACAAAAGAATTTCAAGATGGAAATCATATGATTAAAGCAGTTAAACCAACATCATTATCTTTTGAAAAAGGCGATTTTATAGCTATTGTTGGTCCTTCTGGTTCTGGTAAAAGTACATTCCTAACAATGGCTGGTGCCTTACAAACACCTACATCTGGAGAAATTTATATTAACGATAAGAAAATCTCAAAAATGAATCAGAAAAAATTATCCAGAATGAGAATGAAAGAAATTGGATTTATATTACAAGCGACTAACTTAGTTCCATTCTTAACAATCAAACAACAATTTCACTTATTAAAGAGTTATAAAAAAGATGTGTTAAGTACTCAAGAACATGATAAATTGTTAGACGATTTAGGTTTGAAAGAAATCGAGAATAAATTACCTTCTGAAGTGTCAGGAGGACAGAAACAACGTGTTGCGATTGCTAAAGCAATTTATACACAGCCATCTATTATTTTAGCTGATGAGCCAACCGCATCACTCGATACTGAAAATGCGATGGCAGTTATGAAAATACTAAAAGAACAGTCTAAACAACGTCAAAAAATATGTATTATTGTTACTCACGATGAACGGTTAACTAAATTTTGCGACAAAATCTTTCATATGGAAGATGGTTACTTAACGCAAAAATAAAATGATTAAAGTATAAATATATTATCATCAATTAAAAATATTTAGATTTTTAACTATAACATCTACTTTAGATGAACGCCTGATTAATCGTATACAGACCGAACTAGCGAAGTTGATTTTTTAGTGTACTCTTTGATTGAGAGGAATCCTATCTGTATATCTATCAATCTTCAACAATATATTTGCTACAAGTACTTTACCAACATGTTAAAGTACTGCTTAACCATCTTTTTTGATTTTTCATCATAAATAATCAAAGTAGCCCCAACTCTTTAAAAAGTTGGGGCTACTTTAATTATTTATATTAGCCAAAGAAACCAGCAATAACATCAATACCTTGTGCTAATGCTTTAGCGATATTAGTTCCCATTGTTACCCAATCTTGCTCTAGACCTGATTGAACTGCTTGACTGATAGCATCTACAATACCTGACATAAAATATTTCCTCCTCTTGTATTAGAAATTCAATTTTAAGTTAAGCAAAAGTGTCAACGAGTGTCTTAATAAGTTTAATAATTCCGCCGATAATCTCAGCAACCATCATAAACTTCATCCCCTTTCGCTATCGTTAACTTTATTATACAAATTTTTTCTAGTTATAGTTTAAAATTCCCTAAATAATCATTTGAAGTTCCTAAGTGATTATTTAACCTAAATAATGTATTTATACCAGACGTAAAAGCATGCTTAAGTGTCTGAGTAGAATATTTTTGTTAAAGTTTCCTATAAAATCAACTTTGCAGCAGAACCAGAAAATTTATACGTAATAAAAAATATAGTTTTGAAAATAGTTATCATTTTTCTATCGATAAGTAAAAATTACTATTTATCACAAAAAAAGAAGTGGATAAATAGTAATTTTTCACTTAAACTATAGGGAGATATACTTTCGTTAAAAACACTATCGATATATTTATACCATAAGTTATACATATTAAGAGGAGAATACGAGATGTTTTTACTAGAATTCAAGCAATTTTCAACTAGAAAAATGGTGGGATTATTTAAGACAGAAGATGATATTAAGTCATGGATAAGTTCTATAGAAAATATAAAAATTTATAAGGAAAAAATTGATGGAAGGGTTATCACAGACTATTTTTTAGAATACATGGAAATTCCTTCATACTCAGAAATTAATTGGAAAGGCAGCAAGTTCATACTTAGTAAATATATGTTTTCTCCAGAAGAGGGGGATATATCAATAACTTGGGAAGAGTTAAATATAGTAGATGAAATTGAAGGAATAATTTCTGGACAAAGTAAAGTAGGTTCCTATGTTATTAATAATGATGAATTAGAAGATTATATTAAATCGTTAGAAGATATGAAAAATTACTTAATTAGATATTTTGAGAACAAGAATCATAATGTGGAAGTTTTAGGTCATGGATCAGAAGATGGAGAGTATATATTAGTAGATGATAAGTTTTTATGCCATTTGGAAGGTGATACCGTAACAAAATGGCAAGAAAAGAAATCTCCCAAAAGCTTCCTTGACAACTTCAACTATAATGACATCATTTCATAATAATTTCTATAAAGAACTAATCTTTATTATCTTAGAAGACTTAGGATTATAAACTTTCTCATTGATGCTTATTAATATATTATAGGTTTCAAAGATATAATAAAGGAGGGGATTTTTATGCACAATAAATTAACGTGGAAAGAAAATATGTATATCGGCTCTATGTTATTTGGATTATTTTTTGGAGCAGGAAATTTGATTTTTCCTATTCATTTAGGACAAGCCTCCGGCCCAAACGTCATATTAGCTAATATAGGCTTTTTAGTTACTGCAATAGGATTACCGTTTTTAGGAGTAATAGCAGCTGGTTTTTCACAAAAAAAGGATATTTTTGCAATATCAATGAAAGTTAATAGACACTATGCATATATCTTTACTATAACATTATACTTAGTGATTGGCCCAATATATGCTTTACCTAGGTTGGCATCTACATCATTTGAAGTTGGGTTATCTCCTTTTATTAGTCAAAGCTTATACAAGCCATTTCTTTTTATATTCAGTTTATTATTTTTCATATTAACTTGGGTGTTCTCAAGAAATACTGCAAAAATATTGGAATACATAGGGAAAATACTTAATCCTATTTTTGTATTTCTTTTAAGTATTATATTAACTTTGTCCTTTTTACAACCTATGGGTACAATCACTAGCGGCTCTATTTCTAATGAATATAAACAAACTCCTTTTTTTAAAGGTTTTGTAGACGGCTATAATACTTTAGATGCATTAGCAGCATTGGCTTTTGGGATGATTATTGTAAAAACCATAAAAGATATGGGGATCTCAGAACCATTAAATATAACTAGAGAAACAATTAAATCTGGAGCTATTAGTATGGTACTCATGGCATTAATATATAGTTTACTAGCTATTATCGGATCAATGAGCTTAGGAGAGTTTGAACCACATGAAAATGGCGGAATCACATTGACTCTTATTATTAAATACTACATAGGGGAATATGGCATGATATTTCTAGCAGTCATTATCACTATAGCTTGCTTAAAAACAGCTATTGGACTAAACGCTTCTTTTTCAGAAACATTTAGTAACTTATTCCCTAAATTTAATTATATTTTCTTTACTACTTTATCTTGTATTGTTTCTTTCTTAATATCGAATGTGGGTTTAACATACATCATTAAAATTTCAACTCCTATATTACTATTACTATATCCTTTAGCAATCGTATTAATTTTATTAGAAATTATAAACTTTAAATTCTTTTGTTCTAAGATTGTGTATAACTCTACTATATTATTCACTCTTTTAGCTGCAGTCATAGATGCTATTAAACATTGTCCACCTTTCATTTCTGACACAAATTTATTTGAGAGTATAACATCAGTGTTTGAGAAATATATACCTTTATCCTCAATAGGAATGGGATGGATTCCTCTATCTATTATAGGATTTATCTTTGGAGTTATCTTGAGGAAAATGTTAAATAATTATAACTATAGATAAATGGGTTCTGTTGCAAAGTACAGCAGTAGATAATGGTGTTACAACATATGCTATAAATAAAGCTGCACTTAAGTGGGCATGTATTTTCTCTAGTTATTCAGCTTGCATTGGGGTGTCATTAGGAGCTGGTGCTATGGTTAGCGGACCATTTGGTACTGCTACTGGATTCGCTGGAGGAGCTGCTTGTAGATACATTTTCCAAACAGCTGTTGAAAAATTCGGCGGGAAAGCTGCAGCATGTAAAGTACTCTCATAAAAAATAGGTGATCTTATGGAAAATCTAAAAAAATCTTTATTATCTTTAGGATGGTGGGATTTATTGTTTACTATCCCGATGTTCCTTTTATTTATATACTTACCGACCTATAATTTCTTAAGTATAGTATTAAATATTATTATTGTTTTCTTTTTTTCTATGGGACTAGTTTTAACAACTCATGCATTATGGAGATATATGAAAGGTCAAGATTAATCTTGACCTTTCATATCTTAAAATGATTGATGAAATCGACGAAGAAATTTGATTATAAATTTTGATATTCTTTTTAAAACGTTAGCGAAAAAGCTAGCGTTTTTTATGTTGGTTTTAAATTAGATATTTAAGCGTTTCATACAAAAAATACGAAAAAATGAATATCCTATTTATCCTAGATTCGTTAAATTCTAGG
>NZ_PZGG01000084.1 GCF_003043455.1 Staphylococcus simulans
GTAAAATACATTCAATATTATTGATTGTTGTTTGATTTAAGACCGAATTTTTTGTTGAATCGTTCAACACGGCCATCCGCTGCTGCGAATTTTTGACGACCTGTGTAGAATGGATGTGAGTCAGATGAAATATCTAAACGGATAACTGGATATTCGTTTCCATCTTCCCATTCCATTGTTTCTGATGATGATTTAGTTGAACCACTTAAGAATTTGTAGTTAGTAGTAGTATCTAAGAAAATTACTTTGTGGTATTCAGGATGGATTCCTTGTCTCATTATTATTTTCAGCTCCTTTGCCCTGAACCATCTGGAACAGAGTTATTTGTGAGTTTTTACCCAATACTTAGTAATTATAATTGTTACCAGAATAAATTGCAACCCATTCTGGAAGACAAATCAAATTTATATTTAAATAATCGGTTTGCCCGTACGCTTGCTGTCTTCTGCTGCTTTTTGTAATTGTTGGAAGAATTCTTCATTATTTTTCGAACGTTTTAATTTTCTGATGAAGCGTTCTGTAAAGTCTGTGGAATCTGTAAACATATTACGTAATTGCCATAAACTTTCTAAATCTTTCTTATCTACCAGCAGTTCTTCTTTACGTGTTGAACTTCGACCGATATCAATAGCTGGGAAGACACGTCTTTCAGCTAATTTACGATCTAAATGCAGTTCCATGTTACCCGTTCCTTTGAACTCTTCATAAATTAAATCGTCCATTCTAGAACCTGTATCAATCAATGCAGTTGCTAGAATTGTTAAGCTGCCGCCTGCTTCAATATTTCTCGCTGCACCAAAGAAGTGTTTAGGTTTATGAAGTGAAGCTGGGTCTAAACCACCTGATAAAGTACGACCGCTTGGCGGAATTACCAAGTTATATGCACGTGCTAATCGTGTAATAGAGTCCATTAAAATAATCACATCTTCACCGATTTCAACGAGGCGTTTCGCACGTTCTAGTAATAATTCTGCAACTTTAACATGATGTTCTGGCGGTTCATCAAATGTTGAATGCACGACTTCTGCAGCTTCGCTTGAACGTTCAATATCCGTTACCTCTTCCGGACGTTCTCCAACAAGTAAAATAAATAATTTAGCATCTGGTTTGTTTGCAGTAATCGCATTCGCAATTTCTTTAAGTAACGTCGTTTTACCAGCTTTAGGCGGTGCAACGATTAAACCACGTTGGCCTAAACCAATCGGTGAAACTAAGTCCATAATACGTGTTGAATAATTTGTAGATTTTGTTTCTAATCGGATACGTTCGTCAGGATATAGTGGTGTAAGTGCTTGGAAGTGAGGACGTTTTTTGACTTCTTCTGCGTTATGATCATTAACGAAGTCAACTTGCAGTAAACCATAATATTTCTCATTATCTTTAGGTTTTCTGACTTTACCTGTGACTTTATCCCCTCGTTTGATTTCAAAACGGCGGATTTGGCTTGCAGAAATATAAATATCTTTTTCGCCCTTGGAATAGTTGACTGTTCTTAAAAAACCGTAACCGTCAGGTTGGATATCATCTAAGACACCTTCCATATAGTAGTTGCCGTCTTTTTCCATTTGAGCTTCCATGATAGCTAAGACTAATTCTTTTTTATTAAGTTTACTATAGTTTGTAAGTTTAAGAGATTTTGCTTTTTGAGTTAGCGCTTTAGTAGTGTTGTTCTTATAAAGTTCGTGGAAAGACTCGTATTGAGGAGATGTACGTTCTCTTTCAGGCATGTTTGACACTCATTTCATTTTAATTTTACGTATTTACTTATTATAAAGTATTTTTCATAAGATAACCATAGCAAATTTCCATTTTAATTACAAAAACAATCATTGGTCTAACGTTATCAATTGCGTGTAATTAACTATTTCCTCATTAAAAAAGCTGGACACTTTCGTGCCCAGCAAATAGTATTCAATGGTTATTCATTATAATAACCAGCGATTGATTTAATTTCTAAGAATTCTTCAATACCATAGTCGCCCCATTCTCTACCGATACCTGATTGTTTATAACCACCGAATGGTAAGTCTGGTTTACGACCTGCTTCATTAATTTCAATTGTACCTGCTTCAACTTCACATGCAACTTTGCGTAAAGTGTTCAAGTCTTTACCATAAACATAGCCAGCAAGACCATATTTTGTATCGTTCGCAATTTCAATTGCTTCTTTTAAGTCTTTATAAGTGATGATTGACATCACAGGACCAAAGATTTCTTCTTGGGCGATTGTCATATGGTTATCAACATTCGCAAAGATTGTTGGTTTTGCAAAGTAACCTTTGTCTAAGCCTTCAGGTTTACCAACACCGCCAAGTACTAATTCAGCACCTTCATCGATACCTTTTTGAATATAATCTTCAACTTGATTGAATTGTTTTTTGCTGATGATTGGACCCATTTGAACGCCTTCTTCTCTTGGGTCTCCCACTTTAACTTGGCTCATTTTTTCTTTTGCTGCTTCAATAAATTTGTCTTTCATTGATTCAGGAATAATTGTTCTTGTACCTGCAGTACATACTTGACCTGTGTTGTTATAAACTTTGCCGACTGCAGCTTCAGCAGCTTCTTCTACATCTGCATCATCTAAAATGATATATGGTGATTTACCACCAAGTTCAAGTGATACTTTTTTGAAGTCTTGTGCTGCTTTTTCCATAATTTTTGCACCTGTACGGCCTGAACCTGTAAATGACATCATACGTACATCTGGGTGTTCACTTAATGGGTTGCCGACACCTTCGCCGTCACCATTTACTAAGTTGAATACACCTTTTGGTACACCTGCTTTATCAAAGATTTCAGCTAAGATAATTGCTGCGTACGGTGTTAATTCAGAAGGTTTTAATACGACCGGACTACCAGCTGCGAATGCTGCTGCTAGTTTTAATGATGTTTGGTTCGTTGGGAAGTTCCATGGTGTGATTAGACCAGCTACACCGATACCTTCTTTCACAACTAAATCATTGCCGCGTCGTTCTTCAAATTGGAAATTATCCAAAGCATCTCTTGCTTCTGAGAAGTGGTTTAAGCCCATTTGATAATGAACGCTCTCGGATTTTTCGAGTGGAGAACCTAATTCATCCGTAATCGCTTCAATAATATCTTGTTTTCTATTTTCATACTCTTTAACAATTTTATCGAGTAAGTCTCTTCTATATTCTACACTGCTGTGACGGAATTCAAGATAAACATCTTTTGCAGCTTGAACTGCTTTATCTACGTCTTCTTTGTTACCTTTCGCAACTTGACCGAGTACTTCTTCAGTTGCTGGGTTGATGACATCAATTGTTTCGCCGCTTGCACTATCAACCCATTCACCATTGATATATTGCTTAGTTTGAATTCTCAATTCAGTCACTCCTTAGTTTTACGTCTTACTTTATAGTTTATCCTTTCTCAGAAATTTTTAAACGTTTCTGCTTATAGCGCAAAATAAGAGCTACTCCAAAAGGAATAACTCTTACTTCTCATAAATCTATATTAAGAATTGGCTACATTATCAGATTGTTCTTCAGATTCAAGTTCAATATATTTTTGTGCCCATTCTTCCATCGGTACTAAAGCCTCAGCTAAAGCAGCACCTTTATCAGTTAAATGATAAACGATTGATAAGGGGGCTTTTGATACGATGTTCTTTTCTACTAACTCCCATTCCATCAGTTCTGAAAGTTTTAAGCTTAAAGAACGTGGTGTAATTGTCTTCAAATCCTTCTTCATATCACTGAAGTGTGCAGACTGTTCTGGACATCTAGATAAATAATTTAAAATCAATCCATTCCAGCTTCGACCGATGATTTTGAATGTTTCTTCTAGATATGGACATATTTCCATTTAAATCACCTCTCATGATTACTAGATCATGCAAACCTACTATACAAAGTATACCACGTTTTCTAAATTTTTTCAGTCCAAATGTTTGCACCGAGAGATTTTAAATTCTCTACAATGTTTGTGTAGCCACGATAAATGTGGTTTACATTATAAATTGTCGTTACACCTTCTGCAATTAAACCAGCAATAATTAAGCAAGCGCCAGCACGTAAATCACTTGCATATACAGAAGCACCATGTAATTGAGATGGTTTAACTGTTGCTGTATTTTGATCGACAGAAATTTCTCCACCCATTTTTCTTAATTCTTCGATATGACGGAATCTTTCTGGATAAATTGTGTCTGTCACGAATGACGGTCCATCCGCTAAGAATAGTAATGGTGTGATTGGTTGTTGTAAGTCAGTCGCAAATCCTGGATACACCAATGTTTTAATGTTGACACTGTTAAATGGTAATTCACCTTTAAGTTTTACACGGTCATCATCAATCTCAACATCTACACCTAGTTCACGCAACTTAACAGTTAACGGTTCGATGTGTTTAGGAATGATATTATCAAGTTCTACTTCAGCACCGCAAGCTGCCGCCATACACATATATGAGCCTGCTTCAATACGGTCTGGAATAATTTGATGTGTCACACCATGTAAATGATCGACACCTGTAATTTTAATCGTACTTGTACCTGCACCTTTAATATTGGCACCCATTCCTGTTAAGAACGTCGCAACATCTACTACTTCAGGTTCCTTCGCTGCGTTCTCAATCACTGTTTGCCCCTCTGCACGGACAGCAGCTAACATAATATTGATGGTCGCACCGACACTGACCATATCTAAGAAGATATTCGCACCTTTTAATTCTTCCGCTTCAATCTTCATAGATGTTGGGCTTGATTCATCAATAGTCGCACCCAACGCTTTGAAGCCTTTAATGTGTTGATCAATGGGACGTGGTCCTAATGGACAACCACCTGGTAACCCGATTACGCATTTTTTAAATCGACCTAACATTGCACCCATCATATAGTAAGACGCTCTCAATGACTCTACCTTGTGATTCGGTAAAGATGCATTTTTTATTTCCGTCGGGTCTACTTTTAATTCTGTATCTTTTAAATCTGTTTTAATGTTTAAATCCTCTAACAAGCTTACTAAAGTAGCAACATCTGAAATTTGCGGTAAGCCTTCTAATGTTACAACATCCTCTGCAAGTAATGCTGCTGGGATAATCGCCACTGCACTATTTTTAGCACCGTTGATTTTCAGTTTCCCTTTTAATGGCTGTCCGCCTCTGATTTTTATTACTTCTTGAGCCATTCGATTGTTCTCCTTTGTTATTCAATCTTTATTCCATAGTTATATGTATAGTCTACCTTGTTTCTGATACGACTACACCTACGCTTTCATCATTTTCTATGAAAATAACTGTTATCCACATACTTCATATTAATTATAGTTGAATTTACTAGCGATTGTATATTCATATTATAGAATACAAAGCCATTTGTTAAAGTATTTACAACATGTTGATATGTTGCACCCATTTTATGCGTTTGTCTTAAGATGTCAGTCTTAACAAACTTTTTTGTTTCATTCAAAAAATCACTTAAGACATTATAGCACAAGTCACGTTAAGACTGCGAAATAATTTCAGGCAACACACAATTTCTGCCTAACATTATTGTCATATAGTTATTATCGCAATCTTTTGTATACTAACAAATGGTTGACGAGAACACAATCTTTTGGTGTTATCTCACAACACAAAAAAGAGCATCCGAAAAAAGATGCTCTTTCAAAGCTTAACCGTTAAAAATTAAGCGCGGTTAGAAGTACCGAATTCTTTGATTTTGCCAGTTACTGTAGCTTTGATAGCTTCACGAGCTGGTCCTAAATATTTACGTGGATCGTATACTTCTGTGTCGTTGTTTAATACTTCACGAACTGCTTTCGCTGAAGCAATTTGGTTTTCAGTATTAACGTTGATTTTAGCTGTACCTAAAGAAATAGATTTTTGGATATCTTTAGTTGGGATACCAGTACCACCGTGTAATACTAATGGTAAACCAGTTGATTGACCGATTTCTTCCATTTCTTTGAAACCTAAGTTTGGTTCACCTTTGTAAGGACCATGAACAGAACCTAATGCAGGTGCTAAAGTATCGATACCTGTTTTTTCAACAAGTTCTTGACACTCTTTAGGGTCAGCATAGATAACACCGTCAGCTACTACGTCGTCTTCTTGTCCGCCGACAGTACCTAATTCAGCTTCAACTGATACGCCGCGTGCATGTGCGTATTCAACCACTTTTTTAGTGATTTCGATATTTTCTTCGAATGGACTGTGTGAAGCGTCGATCATAACTGATGTGAAACCAGCGTCGATAGCTTCTTTACATTTTTCGAAGCTTGAACCGTGGTCTAAATGGATAGCAACTGGTACAGTGATTTTTAAATCATGTAATAAGCCTTCTACCATTTTAACTACAGTGTAGAATCCGCTCATGTAACGAGCAGCACCTTCAGATACACCTAAAATAACTGGTGCATTTTGTTCTTGTGAAGCTTCTAAAATAGCTTGAGTGAATTCTAGGTTATTTAAGTTGTATTGACCAACTGCGTAACCTTTTTCTTTTGCATCGATTAACATTTCTTTCATTGAAACTAAAGGCATGAAAGTTCCTCCTTGCGTGCGTTATGCACGTGATTTTTATACGTTAAGTATATCAAAGTCACCGCCGGAATGCATTGCAAAACTAAATGTAAGCGGTTATAAATGATAAAATTGTGTGAATTTTCAAATGAAAACGTATACAGGATGTGTATAAGCGTTTCACAACTGCTTAATGCTATGCTTAACGT
>NZ_PZGG01000085.1 GCF_003043455.1 Staphylococcus simulans
GTAATTAACAATCCGTCTGTAATATAGGTGTTGAAAGTAATTACATACAGCTTGAGCAAACAAAAAAATCTTAACGCTCAAATGTTTATTTTAGGAGGATTTCTTATCATGAAAAAATGGCAAGTTTTAGGAACTACAGTAATTGGTGCTTCATTATTATTAGGCGCATGTGGAAACAGCGGCGGCGGTAGCAGCGACAGCGGAGATAGTAAGGATAAAGAAGTCAAAGGCGAAGTTAAAGGTGACGGTTCTTCAACTGTAGGACCAATTATTGAAATTTTAAATGAGAAATTTGCTCAAAAATATCCGAACGTTACGGTTTCATCTGGTACTTCTGGTACAGGTGGCGGTTTTGAAAAATTCATCAATAACGAAACTGATTTCTCAAACGCTTCACGTCCAATCAAACCTGAAGAGAAAAAGAAATTAGAAGAAAAAGGTATCAAGTACTCTGAATGGAAGATCGCTAAAGACGGTGTAACAATCGCAGTTAACAAAGATAACGATTTCGTTAAAGAATTAACAGTTGATGAGTTGAAAAAAATCTATTCTGGTCAAGCTAAAACTTGGAAAGACGTTAACCCTAAATTCCCAGCTAAAGAAATCAAAGCATTCTCACCAGACCAATCACACGGTACTTATGATTTCTTCAGTGAAGAAGTTATGAATAAAGAAGATATCAAAGCTGAGAAAAACGCAGATACAAACGTTATCGTACAATCAGTTAAAAATAACAAAAACGGTGTAGGTTACTTCGGTTACAACTTCTACGAACAAAACAAAGATTCATTAAAAGAAGTTAAAATCAAAGGTAAAGACGGTAAAGCAATCGAACCAACTAAGAAATCTATCCAAGATGGTTCTTACGCATTAAGCCGTGACTTATATGTATACACTAACGACAAAAAACTTAAAGACAACAAAGGTCTTAACACATTCATCAAATTTATCTTAGAAGATAAAGGTAAATCAGCAGAAAAAGCTGGCTATGTAGCATTACCTGAAAAAGACTACAAAGACCAACTTAAAAAATTAGAGGATTCAACTAAATAATCACAGCATTACTCAAGTTAAACTTCCATTAGCAGCGAAACTTTCAACTTAGTTTCGCATCTCATAAGCACTTGTCCACCCGAGCTGTGTCTCGGGTGTGCTTGTTTAAAGATAAAAACACACAATCAAATCGTTTAACACTTATTATTTTCCAAGGGAAGGAAGAAGGGAATTATGAAATCTCAACACAACGTTAGAGAAATGATTGCTCATAACCAAAGAAATAACAAAGGTATCAGTGACAAACTTGTTCCTATTGTTTTAGCGGTTATCGCGGTGATATCAATTCTAACAACAATTGGTATCTTATTTACTCTATTAACAGAAACTATTACATTCTTCACACGTGTATCTATTACAGAATTCTTGTTTACAAGAGAGTGGAACCCATTCTCTAGCGACCCGAAATATGGTATTTGGGCATTAATATTTGGTACGTTGAAAGTTACTGTCATTGCGACACTCTTTGCGGTACCTATTGGTTTAGGCGCAGCAATTTACTTGAGCGAATATGCAACAGACAGAATGCGTAAAATTATTAAACCTGTACTTGAAATTTTAGCAGGGATCCCAACTATTGTGTTTGGTTTCTTCGCATTAACATTCGTAACGCCGATGTTACGTAGTATCTTCCCAGAATTAGGAAGCTTCAACTCAATTTCACCAGGTTTAGTAGTAGGGGTTATGATTATCCCATTAATCACAAGTTTAAGTGAAGATGCGATGGCATCAGTACCGAACAAAATTCGTGAGGGTGCATTAGGATTAGGCGCAACAAAATTTGAAGTTGCGACGAAAGTTGTTTTACCAGCAGCCATTTCAGGGATTGTCGCTTCAATTGTTTTAGCAATCTCAAGAGCCATCGGTGAAACAATGATTGTATCTCTAGCAGCAGGTAGTACACCAGATGCAACATTTAATTTAACTGGTTCAATTCAAACTATGACAGGTTATATCGTACAAGTTGCTACAGGTGATGCAACATTCGGATCTGATACGTATTACAGTATTTACGCTGTAGGATTTACGCTTTTCCTTTTCACACTTGTAATGAATTTAATCTCTCAATGGATTGCAAAACGTTTCAGAGAGGAGTATTAAGATGTCGACTACAACAACTACAAACCAAACTGGCGGCAGCAGAGCGCTCGTTAACCAACAACAAGTTGAAAAGAAATTATCATCTCGTCTAACTAAAAACAAGGTGTTGAAGTGGGTATTCTTCGCTTGTACTTTAATCGGCCTTGTTGTCTTAGCAGCATTATTAATCGATACATTAATTAAAGGGATTCCTTATTTAAAGCCATCGTTCTTTACGAACTTCTCATCTTCAATGCCATCAATGGCAGGGATTAAAGGTGCATTAGTCGGAACATTATGGTTAATGATTACAATCATTCCTATCTCAATCATTTTAGGAGTAGGTACAGCGATTTATCTTGAAGAATATGCGAAAGATAACGCGTTCACAAGCTTCGTTAAAATCAGTATTTCAAACTTAGCTGGTGTACCTTCAGTTGTATTCGGTTTATTAGGACTTACGATTTTCGTTCGTGGTATGGGAATTGAATCTTTATCACTAGGTAAATCAATCATTGCTGCAGCATTAACAATGTCATTACTGATTCTTCCAGTCATCATTGTTTCAAGCCAAGAGGCTATCCGTGCTGTACCTAAATCAGTGCGAGAAGCAAGTTATGGTCTAGGCGGCAACAAATGGCAAACGATTTATAAAATTGTATTACCAGCTGCATTACCTGGTATCTTAACAGGATTCATCTTATCACTATCACGTGCATTAGGTGAAACAGCACCATTAATCTTAATCGGTATCCCAACAATCTTATTACGCTTACCAAGCGGAATTTTCGATATGTTCCAAGCAATGCCGATTCAAATTTACAACTGGGCAAAAATGCCGCAAGAAGCATTCCAACATGTCGCATCAGCCGGCATCATCGTTTTACTTGTATTGCTACTAGCGATGAATGGTTTAGCGATATTCTTAAGAAACAAATTCAGTAAAAAATACTAATTGATAAATTGAAGCTCACGAATAATAATTGATCAAAGGAGTTTTGACAGAATGGAAAAAGTTCAAGACAGAAAACAAGGACAAGACAAGGCAAAGCTAAATGAAGAGTTACAAAGCCACGCGTCAGAACGTACAATTAAAGTAGAATCACATTCTAATGAATCGTCTAAAATCGTAACAGATACAAACAAAGAAATTGTTTACTCTACGCAAAATTTAGACTTATGGTACGGCGACAACCACGCATTAAAAAATATCAACTTAGATATTTTAGAAAACAATGTCACTGCGATTATCGGACCATCAGGTTGCGGTAAATCAACGTACATTAAAACATTAAACAGAATGGTAGAACTTGTACCAAGTGTTAAAACTGCAGGTAAAATTCTTTACCGCGGCAACGATATTTTCAGCAATAAACAATCTGTTGAAAAATTACGTACAAACGTAGGTATGGTGTTCCAACAACCGAACCCATTCCCGAAATCAATTTATGATAACATCACTTACGGTCCAAAAATCCACGGTATCAAAGACAAAAAAGTCTTAGATGAAATCGTTGAGAAATCATTACGCGGCGCAGCAATCTGGGATGAATTAAAAGACAGATTAAACCAAAACGCATATGGTTTATCAGGTGGACAACAACAACGTGTATGTATCGCAAGATGTTTAGCAATTGAACCTGATGTTATCTTAATGGATGAACCAACATCAGCACTTGACCCAATTTCAACTTTAAAAGTTGAAGAATTAGTTCAAGAATTAAAACAAAAATATTCTATCATCATGGTAACGCATAACATGCAACAGGCAGCACGTATTTCAGACAAAACAGCATTCTTCTTAAATGGTTACGTAAACGAGTACGATGATACTGATAAGCTCTTCTCTAATCCTTCTGATAAACAAACAGAAGACTACATTTCAGGACGTTTCGGTTAATGACTGTCATTCGTCAGCATTACGAAGAGCAACTCAAAGACTTAATCAAAGATTTACGTGCTTTGGGAATTAAAGTCTACTTCAGTATCGAAAAAGCAGTTCAATCTTTAAATAAAGAAGATCGAAACTTTGCGCGCCAAATCATCAAAGGTGATTTGGATATTAACCAATTAGAAGATGAAATTAATGAAAAAGTTGTGATGTTAATTACAAAACAACAACCGATTGCGACAGATTTACGTATGATGATTGCCGCATTGAAAATCGCATCGGAATTTGAACGAATCGGTGATAATGCCGCAAGCATTGCTAAAATCCGTAAACGTGTGAAAATCACTGATCATTACATTTTAACGCGTTTAAAAACAATGGGTGATTTAGGGTTGCTGATGCTGAAAGATTTAGACACAGCATTTAAAAATAAAGACGTAACTTTAATTCTTGAAATTATCGAACGTGATAAAGATATTGACGATTTATATAAAGACATCGTGAATACGACTTATTTAATCGATAATGATCCTTTTGTGGCAGGGCAAGCCCACTTAGCCGCAAGACATTTAGAACGTATGGGAGATCATATCGCAAATATCGCTGAAAATATTTACTACTATATTACTGGCGAAGCTTACGAATCAATGGTCTAAAAATATACAAACAGGGAGAACGCTCAATGTGAGTGTTCTCCCTGTTTTATTTGTGTGTCTCAACAATATATAAATCTTGATATGAACTTTGCTTATGATTGTTGGTTAATTTCTTCTGTTAATTCTTCAAGTTCATCTACAAGACTGCTGATATAACTGATTGTCTCACGTAGTGGGGCATCTGTTGTAATATCAATGCCTGCTGTTTTTGCTAATTCTACAGGTGATAAACTTCCGCCAGCTTTCAAGGTATTCAACCAATCTTCTACTGCAGGTTGACCTTCATTTTTGATACGTTGTGACATCACTGTACCGATTGTTAAACCTGCTGAATATGTGTAGGAATATAAGCCCATATAATAGTGTGGTTGACGCATCCAAGTCAATTCTGCACCTTCAGAAATTTCAACTGCATCACCAAAGAAGTCTTGATAAACTTTACGTGTAATATCATTAAGTGTAGACGCAGTTAAAGTTTCACCTGCATCTACTAAGCGATATACTTCTCTTTGATACGTTGCTTCTAATAAGTGTGTTACCATATTGTGATAATATGTTCTTGAAATAATAGAACCAATTACCCAACGTTTGAATTTAGGGTCATTACTACTTTCAAAGAGATAGTTCGACATCAACATTTCATTAGTAGTAGATGGTGCTTCTACAAAGTACATAGATGCTTCTGATTCTAAGAAGTTTTGATGACTTTGTGCAAGATTGAAATGTCCTGCATGACCTAATTCATGTGCTAATACAAAGGCTTCATTCATTTTACCAGTCCATGAGATAAAGACATAGCTATGAGAAGCATATGGACTTGCGCAATAAGCGCCTGTTTCTTTACCTTTATTTTGCGCAAAATCAATCCAACGATCATCATAAGCTGCTTGTACCATATTCAAGTAGTCATCGCCTAAAATACCTAATGCATTATAGATATAGTTTTTAGAATCTTCAATTGAAATTTCTGGGTCGTATGATGGATCAATAGAGACTTTCAAGTCTTCAAATTTCATATGGTCAAAACCATGAACTTTTTGAAGTAATTTCGCATAACGTTGCATGACAGGTGCCAATTCACTCATAATGACGTCAATTTGACGATCGTACATTTCTCTAGTTACTTCTTGTTCTTCTAATAAGTAATCAATAACTGAATCATAACCTCTTAAATCCGCTTCAATCTTCTCTTGTTGCACATGCGTATTATAAATCGCAGCTGTAGTGTGTTGATATTTACGTAAGGCTTCACTGAAATGTTTAAAGCTTTTACGTCTGAAAGTTGTATCTGGATTATCTTCATATTCATTTTCGAAAGTAGGGTAGTCTAATGGATACGTTTTGCCGTCTACTTCAAATGGTTCGAAATGAATATCCAACATTTTAGTAATACCATACATATCATACGCTGCACTGAATGTAGGTGATAACGCCGCTAATGTTTTTTCAACTTCGAATGACAATTGATGTGGTTTACGACGTTTCAATTGTTTTAAATAATGCGGGTACGGTGTATCAGCAATCAATTCATCAATTTGTGCATCAGATAATGCCAGAATTTCTGACTCCACAAAAGCAAGTTGACTGGCGATTTTTCCATACGATGTGCTGAGTTTAGCGCTCAATTTTTGACGGTTCGGGTCAGTCGTATCCACGCTGTGATACATTTCTGCATAATTACCTAAACGATCAATTTGAACTAATAAATCTACAAAGCGTGGTAATGCTGCTTTCACTTGTTCTACTGAATCTAAATGGTTTTCAAACGTTTTATTAAACGCAAGTGTATCACTTAGTACTTCTTCTAATGTTTGATAAAACGCTTCATCACTTTCAAATAAATCCGATAAGTCCCATTTCTCTTGCTCAGGAATATCTTTTCTTAATGGTAATCC
>NZ_PZGG01000086.1 GCF_003043455.1 Staphylococcus simulans
CAATCTACTTTTGATATTTCTAAATCAGTGAACATAATATCTTTATATTAGAGATATAGAAATGTGTCATTTATTGGATCTTAAATTTTAAAATCCAAAAGGCATATTTAAGAATGACAGCAAGTAGATGATGAAATAATTGATTTAGTTCAAACGAACCATGTCTCTATACAAAATAATTACTTTAATCGTTCCTAATGCTTTATTATCGTTATAATACACGTTTTAAAAATTGTTGTGTTCTTTCGTTTTGCGGGTTACCGAAAATTTGTGAAGGTGTGCCTGCTTCAGCTACAATGCCATCTGCCATAAATACCACTTTATCACTGACATCACGCGCAAACTGCATTTCATGTGTAACTACAACCATAGTCATACCTTCTTTTGCAAGGTCTTTCATAACTTGAAGTACATCTCCAACAACTTCTGGATCGAGCGCAGAGGTCGGTTCATCAAATAGTAATACATCTGGATGCATTGCTAAGGCTCTGGCAATCGCAACCCTTTGTTTTTGACCACCTGATAATTGTGCTGGATAGCTGTTTCCTTTATCTGATAACCCTACTTTGTCTAAAAGTTCTTGTGCTTCTTGTTTTAAAGCAGCTGAATCAGTATGTTTCAGTAACTTCGGTGCTAACATGATATTCTCTAAAACGGTTTTATGTGGAAATAAATTGAAGTTTTGAAAAACCATGCCCATTTTTTGACGCAATTCATTTACTTTCACATCTTTATCTAAAATATTGGTACCTTCAAAGTTAATTTCACCGCCATCTGGTTGCTCCAAAAGGTTGATACATCTTAACAAAGTACTTTTACCTCCACCAGATGGTCCAATAATCGCCACTACTTCTCCTGCGTTAATTTCTAATTCAATGTCTTTTAAAACTTCATTACTGCCGAAGTTTTTCTTTAAATGTTTAATATTAATCACTGACTTTCATTCTCCCTTCAAAGAAGTTCATGACTCTTGATAATACAAAGGTCAATACAAAGTAAAGAATTGCTGCAACGAGTAATGGCGTGAATGGATCAAATGATGCACCTTGTACAACTTGCGCATTAAACATAATTTCACTGACACCGATTACTGATACGATAGATGATTCTTTAATGACTGTCACAAACTCATTACCTAATGCAGGTAAGATATTTTTAATTGCTTGAGGTAAAATAATTGTTTTCATTGTTTGGCCATAGCTTAAACCTAAACTTCTCGCTGCTTCTGTTTGACCTTTATCCACTGCGTTGATACCTGCTCTGATAATTTCCGCAATATATGCTGCACAGTTGATAACCATCGCAATCATACCGCAAATCAATGCTGAGATATCCCATCCTAATACAGCAGTTGTACCGAAGAAAACTAGGAATACTTGTACAAGCAATGGTGTCCCTCTGATAAATTCAATGTATACAGAAGCTAACCATTTCAATGGTTTGATTGAACTTAATTTCATTAAAGCGAAGAATGCGCCAAATAAAGCACCAAATACTACACCTACTATCGAAATTAAAATTGTATTTTTAATACCTGTTAAAAAGAAAGAACCATACTTTGTAAAGAAATTACCTTCTTCTTCCATAGATTGTGCTGCGATATCTTTATATTTCGGAATCAAGTTTTGATCTTTAACATCTTTGACTGATTTGTTCACTTGCGCTAATAAAACTGGCGCATTTTTTGGTATCGCAATTGAATTATCTTTATCAGGTTCATGGAATTTTACTTTCGCAAATCCTAATTCAGGATTTTGTTGTAGATAAGCTTCTGCTACAGGTCTTTCAATAATTGCGCCATCTACTTTGCCGCTTTTTAATGCCATGATAGCTTCTGGCAGACGCGTTAATGAGTGAACATCAGCGTTTTCAATTTCTGTTTTCGCTAATTGTTCTTGCGTCGTTTGTTTTTGTGCTGCGATTCTTTTATTATCAAAATCACGCAATGATTTATATTTATCTATCTCAGTTTTTTTAACAATGATAGATTGTCCAGACTTCATATAAAAATCTGAGAAATCTACTTCTTTTTTACGTTCAGGTGTCGGTGTCATCCCAGAAATAATCATATCGATTTTTCCTGTTTTCAACGCACCAAGTAAACTATCAAATGACATATTTTCGATTTTTAGTTTCAGATGATTGTCTTCCGCAATTTTCTTCGCTAATTCAACGTCTATGCCGACATACTCACGCTTACCATTTTTAGAAGATTCAAATTCATAAGGTGCATAGTCAGCAGACAACCCTACTCTTAACTCTCCTCTTTGTTTAATCTTTTCCCATACTGGATCTTGTGCTTCAGCATGAGCTTTTAAATTGAATAACGGTAAAATGATGCCGCATAAAAATACCGTGCATATGAATACTTTAATTATGTTTAATGCTTTATGTTGTATCATAACGATGTCCTCCTTAACTTATAGAATTATTATACATATAAATGTATCAATATGCAATAGGTATTTTTAAATTTTCTGAAAACTTGGGTGTTTTCTTGTAAAATACAGCATAAAAAAAACCTTGTTCATATTCGAACAAGGCAGAAGTCTTATTGTTTTGGTATATCAAATTTGTATATTTCATTGTTATAGCCTGGTAATACTCTCTTACATACTTGATGGATAATAAAACCACAAACAAATGGAATAATAAAGTAACCAAATGCTAATAGGACAATATTTGTAAATGAATCGCCTTCCATGCGGTTAAAAGCGTTGATTGGTCCTACAAGTCCTGTATAACCGAAACCGGCTGACATTGGTGTTCCCTGAATACCGATAAAGTATGCTACTAGACCAGCAACTAGTCCATTTAAAGCTAATGGTACTGCGATAATCAAATGTTTGAAATAAACAGGGATCATCATCTTAGCTGCACCGATAATCAATACAATATTAACACCGGCTTTGTTGACTGGTAATGATCCCCAAATAAATGTTACACATGCTGCAACGATACCTAAGTTTGCTGCCCCGCTGCCTAAGCCTGATAATGAAATTGCTGTCGCAATCGCTACCAAAGAAATTGGTGTAACCATCAACAACGCATAAGTCATTGCGATTAAAATACTCATCAATAATGGATTTAATTCCGTAAATGAATGAATCATTGCTCCTAGTGCTTTTGTGATATGAGAAACAAACGGTAAAATCATTAAACCGATAAAACCAGAAACGACAGGAATCACTACAGGTAACACGATCATCTCAAGAGAGCCCAGTTTACCACTTAAAAGCAGTATTAACAGACAAGCAATCATTACGACGATAATGATATTGATAATGTCGCCGATACCTTTTAAAGCTAATCCTTTCGAAGTGAATTGTACTGCACCTGAACCTATCATTGCTGAAGTTCCTATCATTACAGCTGATGGACCACTGAATTTAAATTGATGTGCCGCTAAAACACCTATAATAAATGCCATAAAAGATTGTATTGCTATAACGATTTGAAAAATTAATTCTAAATAATGATTGCCATTCATGAAAAACTTAAGGATTTCACCTAGTAATGCATTCGGTAACAAAGCTACTACAACGCCTGCTCCTACCGCATTCAGTATGTTACTAAAAAATATTTTTGTGTTTAACTCTGATTTAGCCATAAGATGTAAATTTATCCTCCGTTCTTTAACTATTGCTTTTATTCTATAATAATTCTATCAAAGCAACAATACGAAAAACGGAACAAAGGTTACATAAAGTTACAAATACACATCTTATATTATATTTATTAAGTATAGTAAACAATGATTCTATAGTACTTATCTAATCATTAATATTATAATTTTACCGCATCAATCTGACATGTACTATTAAACAAATAAAAGCGCTTAAAGACCTATTCAATAAGAATACATCTTCAAGCGCTAGTCCGGTATGAATTAAAAAGAGTATAAACACTGAATCATCAGTAGTTATACTCTTCTTAATTGACTGATACCGGCGGCCGGGATCGAACCGGCACTCCATTAGCTGGAACGGGATTTTGAGTCCCGCGCGTCTGCCAATTCCGCCACGCCGGCGTAATAATATGGAGCGGAAGATAGGATTTGCACCTATACCTCGTTCCGGGAAGGAACGTGTTCTAAAAGTTGAACTACTCCCGCAGGAATAAAATTATGGAGCGGAAGATAGGATTTACACCTATACCTCGTTCCGGGAAGGAACGTGTTCTAAGAGTTGAACTACTCCCGCATAAAATAAAAAATGGAGCGGAAAATAGGATTTGCACCTATACCTCGTTCCGGGAAGGAACGTGTTCTAAAAGTTGAACTATTCCCGCATAAAATAAAAAATATGGAGCGGAAGATAGGATTTGCACCTATACCTCGTTCCGGGAAGGAACGTGTTCTAAAAGTTGAACTACTCCCGCATAATTCATGGAGGCGGCAACCGGATTTGAACCGGTGAATAAAGGTTTTGCAGACCTTGGCCTTACCACTTGGCTATGCCGCCAAAAGTAACTGGGCTAACTGGATTCGAACCAGTGAGTGACGGAGTCAAAGTCCGTTGCCTTACCGCTTGGCTATAGCCCATTAATAATAAAGGGCGACTGATGGGAATCGAACCCACGAATGTCGGAACCACAATCCGATGTGTTAACCACTTCACCACAGTCGCCATGGCAGGGGCAGTAGGAATCGAACCCACATCAAAGGTTTTGGAGACCTCTATTCTACCGTTGAACTATGCCCCTATTCAAATAAGATGGTGGAGGGGGGCAGATTCGAACTGCCGAACCCGAAGGAGCGGATTTACAGTCCGCCGCGTTTAGCCACTTCGCTACCCCTCCTGAGATGGTGCCGGCCAGAGGACTTGAACCCCCAACCTACTGATTACAAGTCAGTTGCTCTACCAATTGAGCTAGGCCGGCAAAAATGGTTCAAGACAGAGTCGAACTGCCGACACATGGAGCTTCAATCCATTGCTCTACCAACTGAGCTATTGAACCATAATTATATTAATGAATGGCGGTCCCGACGGGAATCGAACCCGCGATCTCCTGCGTGACAGGCAGGCGTGTTAACCGCTACACTACGGGACCTAAATAATAAAATTGCGGGAGGCGGATTTGAACCACCGACCTTCGGGTTATGAGCCCGACGAGCTACCGAACTGCTCCATCCCGCGATAATAGTATTGTATAAATGGCGGAGGAAGAGGGATTCGAACCCCCGCGAGCCGTTAAGCTCCTGTCGGTTTTCAAGACCGATCCCTTCAGCCGGACTTGGGTATTCCTCCAAAAAAATTATATGGACCTTGCAGGACTCGAACCTGCGACCGAACGGTTATGAGCCGTTAGCTCTAACCAACTGAGCTAAAGGTCCTAAATAATTTTACAACTAATAATTAGTGGCGGTGGAGGGGATCGAACCCCCGACCTCACGGGTATGAACCGTACGCTCTAGCCAGCTGAGCTACACCGCCATTGTATAGGTTTATGTTGTAATTAAATATGGTGGAGACTAGCGGGATCGAACCGCTGACCTCCTGCGTGCAAAGCAGGCGCTCTCCCATCTGAGCTAAGCCCCCATATTAATTTAATAATCAATTTTCTAAGGTTATCGGGAAGACAGGATTCGAACCTACGACCCCTTGGTCCCAAACCAAGTGCTCTACCAAGCTGAGCTACTTCCCGTAGAAAATAAGCGCGCCCGATAGGAGTCGAACCCATAACCTCTTGATCCGTAGTCAAACGCTCTATCCAGTTGAGCTACGGGCGCATTTTATATATATTATGGTGCCGAGGACCGGAATCGAACCGGTACGATAATCACTTATCGCAGGATTTTAAGTCCTGTGCGTCTGCCAGTTCCGCCACCCCGGCAAAAAAATGGAGCAGAAGACGGGATTCGAACCCGCGACCCCAACCTTGGCAAGGTTGTATTCTACCGCTGAACTACTTCTGCATATGCGGGTGAAGGGAGTCGAACCCCCACGCCGTAAGGCGCTAGATCCTAAGTCTAGTGCGTCTGCCAATTCCGCCACACCCGCGTTATAATGGTGAGCCATAGAGGATTCGAACCTCTGACCCTCTGATTAAAAGTCAGATGCTCTACCAACTGAGCTAATGGCTCTTGAGATGGTGCCGGCCAGAGGACTTGAACCCCCAACCTACTGATTACAAGTCAGTTGCTCTACCAGTTGAGCTAGGCCGGCTATTAAAATGGTGGAGAATGACGGGTTCGAACCGCCGACCCTCTGCTTGTAAGGCAGATGCTCTCCCAGCTGAGCTAATTCTCCAAATATATATTGCCTGGCAACGTCCTACTCTTGCGGAACGTAAGTCCGACTACCATCGGCGCTAAAGAGCTTAACTTCTGTGTTCGGCATGGGAACAGGTGTGACCTCTTTGCCATTGTCGCCAGACAATGGAATG
>NZ_PZGG01000087.1 GCF_003043455.1 Staphylococcus simulans
GAACGTTGTGTTATTATACCCGTAATATGTAAAGAAGTAAATTTATAGTGAATAAAAGGCTCTTTGTCAAATTCGGTTGATGTATAAAATTCGAATCGAAATATGCTATTAGAGCTACCATTTTAAGACACTCATTAGGTTGTTAATTCCTTCGGAATTTTCCAAAGTCTTTTGAGTGTTTTTCTTATTTATGCTACTTGATTTAGAGCGGTTTTAATATGATGTTTTTTGTTAGCTAGAAGTTTAAAATCAACTAAAATTTTATTTCTAAAGTTATAAAAATTACGATAACCATAAGCTACTCGTTTAAGTACTTTAATATTGTTATTCATAGCTTCTATTGGACCATTTGAATGTACAGGGTGTTTTAATATGTTTTGAAATTCTGCGTTTGGAAATAGCTTCTCTGCAGTTTTCACAACAGTCAGGTGCATAAGTAAGTGTTCCTTTAAAAATTAGTGTTCTTACTAAGTTCCTATATATTACATCTGGTTCTTCTTCAAAAACAATGTTTTCCCTTTATAATCAATGACTTTTGCTATGCAATTGAACATAAGCGCAATACCTCTTTTTTTGTGTGATAACTTAATGATAGGGGGTTGCGCCCTTTTTATGCAAAAAAATTCGATTGAGAAATAACCATTAGGTTATCTCATCAATCGAATTTATTATAGAGTCGTTTATTTTTACGATTATTTAAATATTAGTCTTCAAATTTTTTCAATACTAATACTGCGTTGTGGCCACCGAAACCTAAACTGTTACTCATCGCATATGTGATATCTAAGTCTTGTGCTTCATTTGGCACAAAGTCTAAATCACATTCAGGATCTGGTGTTACCGCATGAATTGTTGGCGCAACTTTACTATCGCGAATAGATAGTGCTGAGAAGATAGCTTCTAAACCACCTGTAGCACCTAATAAGTGACCAGTCATTGATTTAGTTGAGCTGACTTTCAAGTCTTTCGCAGCATCGCCGAATGTATTTTTAATCGCTAGGACTTCGTTTAAGTCACCTACTGGTGTACTTGTACCGTGAGCGTTTAGGTATTGAACATCTTTTGGTTCGATACCTGCATCATCCATTGCTGCTTTCATTGCGCGAGAACCGCCTTCACCTTCAGGTGCTGGCGCTGTAATATGATACGCATCACCTGTTGAACCATAGCCAACGATTTCAGCGTAAATTTTCGCACCACGTGCTTGTGCTGCTTCTAATGATTCAAGTACTAAGATACCCGCACCTTCACCCATCACAAAGCCGTCACGGCCTTCTTGGAATGGACGACATGCTGTTTCTTTGTCGTTGTTTGTAGATAACGCACGGCTTGCGCTGAATCCAGCAATAGCCATGTGTGTAATTGGCGCTTCACTACCGCCAGTTACCATCGCATCTGCATCACCGCGTTGGATAATTTTAAATGCTTCACCAATTGAGTTAGTACCTGTTGCACAAGCAGTGACTGTAGAACCGTTTGGTCCTTTAGCACCTAAATCAATTGAAACTTGGCCTGTTGCCATATCAGGAATCAACATTGGTACGAAGAACGGGCTGACACGGCGTGGTCCACGGTTTAATAATTGGCTATGTGCCACTTCGAAAGTTTCCATACCACCAATACCTGAACCAATCCATACACCGATTCTGTCAGCTGTTTTATCATTAATATCCAACTTCGCATCTTGTACCGCTTCACGTGCCGCTACTACCGCATACTGTGTGAAACGATCCATACGACGTGCTTCTTTTCTATCGATATAATCTTCAACATTGAAGTCTTTTAATTCTCCGCCTAAATGAACATTGTAATCAGATGTGTCAATACGAGTAATCTCATCAATTCCGTTAACACCTTTTAAAGCGTTTTCCCATGACGTTTCTGCATCATTTCCTAATGGAGATAATGCGCCAATTCCTGTAATTACAACGCGTTGCTCTTTGCTCATACCTTATCCTCCTATTTTCCCCATCTTAATGTAATTGCGCCCCAAGTCAGGCCGCCGCCGAAACCGACTAGCACTAAGACATCGCCGTCTTTAATTCTGCCGTTTTCGAGTTCTTGTCCAATACTTAACGGAATGGAAGCCGCTGAAGTATTGCCGAATCTATCTACTGATACACTCATTTTTTCTTTTGGAATGCCTAAGCGTTCACGAGCTGATTCCATGATTCTGATGTTCGCTTGATGCGGTACGAACATATCAACATCATCTGCAGTTAATCCAGCTTTATCTACTACATTACGAGAAGCTTCTCCCATAATACGAACCGCAAATTTAAACACTTCGCGGCCATTCATAAAGATTTTGCCGTTATCATGGTTCAAGTATAAATACTTGCCGCCACTGCCGTCAGAGCCCATTTCATAGCTTAAGATACCATGTCCTTCAGATACTTCACCAATTACTGCTGCACCTGCACCATCACCGAATAAAATAGCAGTCGAACGATCTGTTAAATCAGTAATTTTAGAAAGTTTATCTACACCGACTACTAAAATATTTTGATAGTCACCTGACTGTATGTACTGTTTAGCAGTAATTAAAGAATACATAAATCCTGAACATGCTGCTAATTGATCCATTGTCGCTACTTTCCCTAAACCTAAACGTTCTTGCAACATGTTTGCTACAGTTGGAAACGGAAAATCTCCTGTTGATGTTGCGACAATTACCATATCTATATCTTCAGGTTTAATTCCTGCATCTTCAATTGCTTTCACACTTGCTTCATAAGCAAGATCTGATGTTTCTTCGTCTTCGCCTGCCCATCTACGTTCTTTGATTCCAGTCATTTTAGAAATCCATTCATCAGACGTTTCTAAAAATGATTCAAAATAGGCATTGTCTACTACTTTTTCTGGAACATAAGTTCCAAAACCTTTAATACCCACATTCATGGTTCTACACCTTCTTAAAAATAATTTTAATACCAGGTATTAATTTATCATATTCTACTTTTTGAATACAAGTGCTTTATTCGTATCCATCATGACATTGCTTACACTATTATAATATTTGAGCGCGCGTATCACAATAAATCTGATGTGTTTCATCTTCTACACCTCCGCTGTTGTGTCGAATTTCTTGATTTCACTATACAAAGCAATCACTCTATTTTATAATTGAACTAAAGATGAAATATGGAGGCACAACAGATGAAATACATTATGGTACTATTCTGGTCTGTTTTGCTGCTTCAAATGGTTAACTTCGTATTAAATAGTTTAGCCGGCGGCGGAACATTAGATATGGTTCTTCCATTAGTTTTAGCAGTTGTCTTTACACTTGCTATCGTTGTTTTAGACGCACTAATGAAACCTATTAAGCCATCTGCTGCAGAAGAAGACAGTAAACAATAACAGCCCGCATTTCGCATCCAGCAAATCCTTGCTGGATTTTTTTATGTATGAAAACAGCCGTATCAAATGCGATACGGCTTTTTTCTTTATAGATTTATTATATTTGTGCTTTTTCTACATCAAATTCTAAACCATCGTCACCTAAGTCAACTTTAATTGTTGTACCTTCAGGTAATGACTCTTTAATCATCATACGTGCTAATGGTGTTTCAATTTGACGTTGTACAAAACGTTTTAATGGACGTGCACCAAATTGCGGTTCATATGCTTCTTCACCCAACCATTTTTTCGCTGCGTCTGATACTTCGATTGAAATACGTTGATCTAATAAACGAATATTCAATTCTGCTAGGATTTTTTCTACAATTAAGCTCATATCATCTACAGATAATGGACGGAATAAGACAATATCATCCATACGGTTTAAAATTTCAGGTTTGAAGAATTGATTTAAATTGTCCATGACTGCTTTTTCAGTGCTTTCTGTAATCACACCTGTTTCTTTCACTTGTTCAAGTAAAATTTGTGAACCAATGTTACTTGTCATAATGATAATTGTGTTTTTGAAGTCTACATTACGACCTTTAGAATCTGTTAAATGCCCTTCATCTAATAATTGTAGTAACACGTTGAAAACATCAGAATGTGCTTTCTCTACTTCATCTAATAAGATGACTGAATAAGGGTTACGACGTACCGCTTCTGTTAATTGACCGCCTTCATCATGGCCAACATAACCTGGAGGCGCTCCGATTAAACGAGACACAGAGTGTTTTTCCATATACTCACTCATGTCGATTCGAATCATGTGTTTTTCTGAATCGAATAAGCTGGAAGCTAACGCTTTCGCAAGTTCAGTTTTACCTACACCTGTTGGTCCTAAGAATAAGAAGCTACCGATTGGACGATTAGGATCTTTGATACCTGCACGTGCTCTGATAACCGCATCTGCAACTAAATCAACAGCTCTATCTTGACCTACGACACGTTCATGCAAGATATCATTTAAGTGTAGTAATTTGTCACGTTCACTTTCCACTAATTTTGTGACTGGAATACCTGTCCATTGACTGACGATATCTCCAATTTCTTCATCTGTCACAATTTCACGGATAATACGTTCTTCATCGCCTGCTTGGTCATCTTGGAACGCATCTTCTAGTTCACGTAATTCTTTTTCTAATTGAGGAATTTTACCGTGTTGTAATTCCGCTGCTTTTTCTAGATTATAGTTATTTTCAGCATCTTCTAATGCTTTACGGCTTTCATCCAGTTCAGCACGTTTTTCTTGTAGTTTAGTAATTTTTTCTTTTTCTTGTTCTACACGTGATTGTAATGCTGCTTGTTTTTCTTTTTCATTTGAAAGTTCTTCTTGTAGTTCTTTCAAACGTTGTTGGCTGACGCTGTCTGATTCATGTTGTAACGCATTCTCTTCGATTTCCAACTGCATCACACGACGATTAACTTGGTCAAGTTCCGTTGGGTTAGAACCCATTTCTGTACGAATTGTCGCACATGCTTGGTCTACTAAGTCAATTGCTTTATCTGGTAAGAAACGATCTGTAATATAACGATCTGATAATTCAGCTGCAGCAACTAATGCGCGGTCTTGAATACGTACACCATGATAAACTTCATAACGTTCTTTTAAACCACGTAAAATAGAAATCGTATCTTCTACATCAGGTTCATACACACCTACTTTTTGGAAACGACGTTCTAATGCAGAGTCTTTTTCTATATATTCACGATATTCATTTAAAGTTGTTGCACCGATACAATGTAATTCACCGCGTGCTAACATCGGTTTCAACATGTTCCCTGCATCCATCGCACCATCTGTTTTACCTGCACCGACCAACATATGCAATTCGTCAATAAAGAGAATAATGCGACCGTCAGCATCTTTAATTTCTTTTAACACTGCTTTTAAACGTTCTTCGAATTCACCACGATATTTCGCACCAGCAACTAATGCGCTTAAGTCTAATTCGAATATAGTTTTATCTAATAAGGATTCAGGCACGTCTTTTTTCACAATACGTTGTGCTAATCCTTCAACAATCGCAGTTTTACCTACGCCTGGTTCCCCAATTAAGACAGGGTTGTTTTTCGTTTTACGGCTTAAAATACGAATCGTATTACGAATTTCTTCATCTCGTCCAATAACCGGATCCATATTACCTTGTCGGACTTCTTCTACTAAATCACGACCGTATTTTTCAAGAGCTTCATAGTTTGCTTCTGGATTTTGTGATGTCACGTGATTTCCTCCTCTGATTTTCTTGATAATCTCTTTGATTACTTCTGTTTTATTACCGACATATGACTTAGTAGTATCATCTACTTCCATGGCTGCTAATAACACATGTTCCATTGATACAAACTCATCATCATAGTCTTTCATAATAGCTTCAGCTTTATTAAAGAGCGTATTGGTTTCATTGCCGATATATTGACCATATTGAATATTATCGCCTTTTACAGTCGCATGACGTTTTAATTTATCATCATAAGCTTTCTCTAATTCAGCAGTATCAATATTGGCACGTTCTAATACACTATTAAATAAACTATCTGTTTCTTTTAAGGCAGCGAGTAACACTGCTTCAATTTCTACGTTTTGTTGTTCATAGTTTTGTGCAAGTTGAATCGCTTGTTGCAAAGCTTCTTGCACGGCATAGGTCATCTTATTTGCATCCATTCTCTTCACCTCTGTTACTCAGTATGCTTACAAGTCCTTTTGACTTTGACTTTCTTTGACCTTATACATAGTATAGAGCATCAACCCTTTATTTTTCAACTTATAACGCTTCGTTTCAGTAATTTTTTCTGTTGCTTTTATAATCATTCCTCATATGCTTTACCCCTAATCTTTGACCTATAACAACACTTACCTTAAATTTAAGAAAAGTACATTAATCTGTGTGCATTTTTTGATTCCAGTTCTTGTTATTTCTTCTATTTATTTATCTT
>NZ_PZGG01000088.1 GCF_003043455.1 Staphylococcus simulans
AAAAATTTAAGTAAAACCTTTATTTTGCAATAATGAAAGCGATACCAAAATATTATTTTTATTTTGATACCGCTCATATTTTCAAGCTATTTTATTGTCTATTTCACTTCAGAATTAATCTTCCATAGTACTTAAATCACCTTCAGGAAGATCAAGTTCCCAAGCTTTTAATACACGTCTCATAATTTTACCTGAACGTGTTTTCGGTAATTTTTCTTTGAATTCAATCTCTCTTGGTGCAGCATGTGCAGATAATCCATGTTTGACAAATTTTCTGATGTCTTCTTTCAATTCATCATCTGGTTCATAACCATGATTTAAAGCAACAAATGCTTTGATGATTTCGCCGCGCACTGGGTCAGGTTTACCAATGACACCTGCTTCTGCAACTGCAGGATGTTCAACTAATTTAGATTCTACTTCGAATGGTCCAACACGTTCACCTGCTGTCATAATGACATCATCTACACGACCTTGGAACCAGAAGTATCCATCTTCATCTTGGTATGCTGAATCTCCCGATACATACCAATCACCAATGAAGTATGAATCATATTTTTCTTGGTTTTTCCAAATTTTACGCATCATTGATGGCCAACCTTTTTTAATAGCTAAGTTGCCCATGCGATTTGGCGGTAATTCATTACCTTGGTCATCAACAATTGCTGCTTCAATACCCGGTAATGGTTTACCCATAGATCCTAATTTCACATCCATAGAAGGATAGTTGACAATCATGTGACCGCCAGTTTCAGTCATCCACCATGTATCTAAAACTGTATGGTCTAATACTTCTTTCGCCCATTTAATCACTTCTGGGTTTAATGGTTCACCAACAGAATAAACTTCTCTTAGAGATGATAAATCGTATTTCTTCACTACATCGTCTCCTGCACTCATTAACATACGTAATGCTGTCGGCGCTGTATACCAAATAGTAACCTTAAATTCTTCAATCATGCCATACCATGCTTCAGGAGAGAATCGTCCCCCAGCAATACAATTCGTCACGCCATTAAGCCATGGTGCGAAGATACCATAAGATGTGCCTGTTACCCAACCCGGGTCTGCAGTACACCAATAAATATCGTCTTCTTTTAAATCAAGTACATATTTACCTGAAATATAATGTACAATCATCGCATCTTGAACATGCAGTACACCTTTAGGTTGTCCTGTAGAACCAGAAGTATAATGTAAAATCAGGCCATCTTCACGATCTAGCCATTCAATATCAAATGAATCACTCGCATCTTCCATTTCTTTTTGGAAATCTACATATTCATCGTCTACCCCATCATTATCGACAATGACAATTTTTTCTAAGTTCGGTAAATCATCTTTTGGAATTCGGTCAACTAAATCTTTCGTTGTTACAATCACTTTAGCGTCACTATTATCTAAACGGTCAGCAACTGCTTTTTCCATAAATGCTTCGAATAATGGTCCAACAATTGCACCAATTTTTAAAATACCGAAAAACGCAAAGTATAATTCTGGTGTTCTTGGCATAAAGATAAAGACACGATCCCCTTTTTCTACGTGCGCTTTGTCTTTTAATACATTTGCTGCTTTATTCGATAATTGCTGCATCTCTTGGTAAGTATAACTTTCTTTACGTTTAGCGTCTTTGTAGTTTAAGGCCACTTTATCCCCAAGACCATTATCTACATGACGATCAATACATTCATAAGCCATATTGACCTTTCCTGTTTCATACCATGAAAAAGCTTTTTCTACTTCTTTCCAATCAAAGTTCTGATACGTTTCGTCATAGTTCTGAAGGTTATAATTACCTTCTCCCCCTTTATAAATATCGACTTTCATTTGAATTGCCCCCTTTGTTTGAAATCGCTTTCAAAAACCATTATACAAAAATCAGTGAAAATTTTCAAAAATAATTGCGATAATTCTGATTTGTGTGTAAATTAATGTTAAAACCATTATAATTAAATTAATACGTGGAATCATATCATTTTAGTGAAAAAGTAAATGTGTACACACTCACCTTAGGAGAATATGAAAAAGGATGTGGCAAGATGGAACATGTCAAAACGTATGTAAAACAAACATACACACGTCACGATACAACTTATGTTATTGAGGGGCCTGTACCACGTAAACAACTTGAACAAATGGATTATGATGATGGTTTAGATGCGTTTAGAAGACCGATAGAACAATTTGAAGCAATTCAAGAAATCAGTGAATTACCAGAAGGTCGCATTTATGTTTTGCGTCATGAAAATACTATCGTAGGCTATGTTACTTATCATTATCCTGATCCATTAGAACGTTGGTCTACAGGCAACTTACCTTATCTTATTGAACTTGGTGCTGTAGAAATTGCTTTACCGCATCGAGGCACAGGCTTAGGTAATGAACTCATTAAAATGAGCTTAAGTGAAGATGAATTTGAAGATTATATTGTGTTAACGACAGAGTATTATTGGCACTGGGATTTGAAAAACTCTAAATTAGATGTCTACGAATATAAAAAATTAATGCAAAAATTGATGTCACATGGGGGTTTAGAGATTTTCGCAACAGATGATCCTGAAATTACAGGTCATCCAGCAAACTGTTTAATGGCAAGAATCGGTGCACGTATCACATTAGACCAGATGGAGGCGTTTGATGATATACGTTTTATGAACCGTTTCTTCTACTAAAGGGGAGATTTTATGAGTCAAAATAATAAACAAACGGGGTATGTTTATTCTAATCAATTAATGCGCTATCGGTTCAGTAATGAACATCCTTTTAACCAAATGCGCTTAAAACTGACGACTGAATTGTTAATCGATGCATGATTACTTAGTTCTAGTCAGATTATCACACCTAGAATTGCGACTGATGAAGAATTGACACTCATCCATTCATATGACTATGTTAATGCAATCAAACATGCATCACGTGGTATTTTAAGCGAAGTAGAATCTAAAAAATATGGTTTTGCGAATGAGGATACATCGCAATTCAAACACATGCATCAACATAGTGCACGTATTGTCGGCGGTGCTTTAAAACTTGCGGATATGATTGTTCAAGGAGAAGTTAAAAATGGGTGTCATTTAGGCGGTGGTCTGCATCATGCATTGCCAGGACGCGCAAATGGCTTCTGTATATACAATGATATCGCCATCACTGCTAAATACTTATCAGAGCGCTACAACATGAAAGTGATGATTATAGATACTGATGCACATCATGGGGACGGTGTGCAATGGAGTTTCTATACACAAAATGAAATTCTGAATTATTCTATTCATGAAACAGGTAAATTTTTATTCCCAGGTTCTGGTCATTATACAGAACGCGGAAAAGAACAAGGGTTCAGCTATTCAGTGAATGTCCCGCTAGAACCGTATACAGAGGATGATTCCTTTATTGATTGTTTTAAACGCACGGTCACACCTGTCGTTAAATCATTTAAACCTGATATTATTTTGAGTGTGCATGGCGTTGATATCCACTACTTAGATCCACTTACGCATATGAATTGTACTTTAGATTCACTTTATGCCATCCCCTATTATATTAAAGCCTTAGCTGATGAATATACGGATGGTAAAGTCATGATGTTCGGCGGCGGCGGTTATAATATTTGGCGTGTTGTTCCAAGAGCTTGGAGTCATGTCTTCTTAAGTTTGATGGATGTTCCGATTCAGCACGGAGATTTACCTAAAGAATGGGTAGAGAAATGGAGAAGCTACGCACCTACTGATTTGCCGACTACATGGGAAGATAAACGTCTAGATTATATGGAAATTCCACGTACTGCAGAAATTACTGCTAAAAACTTAAAACATGCAAATCAAGTTGCGAGTTGGTTCTGATTAAAAAAGTAATGAATAAAAAAGTCTGGAGGAAAGTATAATTACTTTCTTCCAGACTTTTTAAATTGATACTTTTTATTTTGTAGTCCCGCGATACTCAATACGGTAAGGTAAAATGACCGTTGAATCTTCAATCGTTTCATTATTCATATATTTAGTAAGTAAACGCATACCTACTGCACCGATGTCATACAGCGGTTGAATGACACTTGAGAGTTGTGGACGTACCATTTCAACTAAACGTGTATTATTAAAGCTTACAATTTGCAAATCAGATGGAATGTTGATATTCGCATCTTCAGCTGCGTGAACGATACCGATTGCTTGTTCATCACTGATAGATAAAATAGCATCTGGTTGATACTTTTTAATTTCTTCGAAAGCTTTAATACCATCACGATATGTTTCTTTTCCTCTGAAAGTTAAGTTGTCTTCTAATGATAAACCGTGTGATGCTAAAGTATCTTTTAGACTAGATAAAACATCATTTTCGGCTTTTTCAGAGTTGTTGCCGCCGACAAAAGCAAAGCTTTTTGCGCCTGAACTAATTAAATGATTAGTTACTTCTTCAGCAGCTTGTTTATAGTCAATGTTTACAGATGCAACTGTATTATCGTCATCGCTTGTGCCTGACACTACAACAGGTACAGAAGAGTTTTCAATTAAACTTTCTAATTCTGCATCTAAAGTTCCGCCTAAGAAAATAATACCATCTACTTGTTTGCTGAGCAGATTGTTGAAGATTTCTTTAGCTTTTTCTAAATCATTGTCTGAGTTAGAAATAATTGAATGATATTTATACATCGTTGCAATATCTTCTAACCCTCTTGCGAGTTGAGAATAGTATACATTCGAGATATCTGGAATAATAACCCCGACTGTCGTTGTTTTTTTACTTGCTAACCCTCGTGCAACAGCATTAGGTCTGTAGTTAAGCTTTTTGATGACTGCATTTACTTTATCTCTAGTTTCTGGTTTGACATTTTGATTGCCATTTACCACACGAGAAACAGTTGCCATGGAAACACGCGCTTCTCTTGCAACATCATAAATAGTAACGGTCATAATATCACCCTTTCTGAAAGCGTTTCAAACACTATTATAGTAAGTTTTCACAACATTTTCAAAGTGTACCATAATTTGTCACAAACTCAAAACAAAACTTTCTGATGTCACTGTTTTGTCACACGTTTAATGTCATATAAAACACTAAAAAGCCCTTTAAATCAAAGGTTTGAACACTTTAATTTAAAAGGCTTTCAATTAACTAATTATTAGCGTAATTGTTTGCTGTCATACATATCAGCAAGTGGTTTTAACTCATCGTAGAATTTATTGAATTGCTCAATATCCATTTGTTGGCCACTATCACTTAATGCAACTGCTGGATCAGGGTGTACTTCTGCCATAACACCATCAGCACCGACTGCTAAAGCTGCTTTTGCTGTTGGAAGCATAATATCTTTTCTTCCTGTACTATGTGTTACATCTACCATAACTGGTAAGTGAGTACCTTGTTTAAGAATTGGTACTGCAGAGATATCTAATGTGTTACGTGTTGCTTTTTCATATGTTCTGATACCGCGTTCACATAAAATAATGTTTTGATTACCTTGTGATGCGATATATTCAGCAGCGAAAATGAATTCTTCAATTGTTGCAGATAAACCACGTTTTAATAAAATCGGTTTATTCGTACGTCCTGCTTCTTTTAATAATTCGAAGTTTTGCATGTTACGTGCACCGATTTGGAATACATCTAAGTAATCATCTGCTAATTCTAAATCAGCAGGTGTAACAATTTCACTTACCACATTTAAATTATATTTATCTTTAACGTTTTTAAGAATTTTCAATCCTTCTAATCCTAAACCTTGGAAGTCGTAAGGTGAAGTACGTGGTTTGAAAGCACCGCCACGAATGAATTTTAATCCTTTACTTTGTAAATCTTGTGCGACTGCATCAACTTGTTCTTGTGATTCAACTGAACATGGTCCGAAAATGAATGATTTATTACCGTCACCGATAACACCGCCATTGTCGAAGCGAACAATTGTATCTTCTTTTTTCAGTTTTCTTGAAACAATTAAATGTTTTTCGTGTTCAGATTTTTGTAAGTCAGTGGATGCTTTAAATATTTCTTTGAATAATTGTTTAATTACATTGTCGTTAAATGGACCATTATTTTTCTCGATTAAAGCATTCAGCATTACTTTTTCACGTTCAGGATCGTAAACTTTAGTACCTTGCTTACGTTTTTCATCCCCTATTTTTTGTGCTAACTTACCACGCTCAACAAGTAAGTCTAAAATCTTTTCATTAATGTCTTGAATTTCATCTCTGTACTGTTCTAACT
>NZ_PZGG01000089.1 GCF_003043455.1 Staphylococcus simulans
ATATAACATTAGGAAGAAGGCAAACATCATGAAAAACATCAAATTTTATTTCAAAGGCAGTCCTTCAGAAATTCGTTATTTAGAAAAGCAACAGAAAG
The DNA here is from genome assembly GCF_003043455.1 of Staphylococcus simulans. GTDB lineage: Bacteria > Bacillota > Bacilli > Staphylococcales > Staphylococcaceae > Staphylococcus > Staphylococcus simulans_A. The sequence continues at coordinate 99 of NZ_PZGG01000089.1, forward strand.
AAGGATATGTATTAAAAGACATACAAAATAATATCTATACTTTTGAAAAAGATCCTGAAGTCCAAAACACAACACTTCAGGTAACATTTGCAAGAACAAAAGATTTAGAAGAAAGTAGTCAAAATAAAAGTAAAGCTCCTTTCCTCTCCGTATTCGCAAAAAACTCTTTTACTCAAAGTATACTGTGCTTTATAGTTATCTTAAAAATAATGACGACCCTATATACAGTACTATTAGCGATACCAAAAACATCGAACACGAATATCTTAGTTTCTTTAAGCGTATAAACTTTACTTTGGCAATTTTGACAATGATAATTTGTGTTGCCTTATGGTCTTACTACACTGCAATTGGCAAACCATCATCTACTATAAAAATACCAATGCAAATTATGCTCATGATTTTTCTAATCACTTTACTTTTTAGAATTTTAATCAATCGAAGAATTCGTAAATCATGCCCTAAACTTCACGATGAATTATATTTAAGTTACTCTGTTTCCATCAAGGATAACTCAGAAGCGCCTAATATCGATGCGCTTAAATATCTTGGTGCTTGGCGTTACCAAACAGAGAAAGACGGCAAACATTACTATAGCCTTTTAAGCAAAGAGCCAAAAGAAACTATTATATCGGCGATTCAAAAAGAATTGAACATTTCAAATGAGCATATTTATGTATATTCACAATGGGACTTATTCCCTGTCTATATGCATTTCTAGATACTTAGCACCAAGCAAACAGAGATAAACTATCCCTATAATCACAAAATAAATACGCATACTTTCCAAATTGAGAAGGTATGCGTATTTATTTTACTTATCTTTCGATTTGAACCGCTTCATAACGACATTAAATACCAAGACAAACGCTGCCCCGAGTATCAATGGAATGGGCTCAATGATATTGAGTTTATAATTGATCGCAAGTATTATTCCAACAATGATGATGAGTACTATTAATTTTGTTAGATTCATGGTGTCACCTCTTTATTCCTTCATACACAATAACGTCTTTCTTTTTAATATTAAATTAACGACCTCAACTTACACATCCATATTATAATATAAAAATCGCCGTTATCTCCTTCTTAATTGTTAAGGAAATAACGGCGATTGATTATTCATCTGATTTTGAGTTTTTAAAACGATTCTTCACAAAATATATGATTCCAATAATAAGTAAAAGAACTAAGACAATTAATACGATATTTGAGAAAGAATCAAATGTGGCTGAAATTTTCGGCCATGCTTCTCCAGCTTGTTGACCTAAAATCACTAATACTGTATTCCATATTAATGTACCAAGTGTGGTAAGTATAATAAACGATGTTAAAGGCATATTAGTTGTTCCTGCCGGTATAGAAATCAAACTTCTAATAACAGGAATAAAACGCGCAAAGAAAACAATCTTCTTACCGTGATTATCGAACCAGTCATCTGCTTTTTCAATATCACTTGCTTTAAAACGAAGAATTTTTCCAGTTTTACCATTCGCTAATTTCTGTAAACGCTCTGTTGATAATAAACGACCAACAAAATAGAGTACAATTGCTCCGAAGACAGAACCCAACGTTGCCGCAATAATAACACCAACGATATTCATATCAGAATGTAACGTTAAGAAACCGCTAAATGTTAGAATCAACTCTGATGGAATGGGTGGAAAAATGTTTTCTAAAGCGATTAATAAGAATACACCGAGGTAACCAAATTGATCGATAAACTGCTCGACCATTTTCTCCATATTGTTCCTCCTAAGTGGATTTTCAACAAACACCATGGGTTCTCCATTTTATTTGTTTTTAATAACTTATAGTATTCTTTGAGTTAATGCAAGTAATTATACATAGCTATAATACAGTTATCATTTAAAAATTTTAGTGATTCATAAGAAAAGAGCGATGAATCCTAATTAGAATCATCGCTCTTAATATATAATTTATGCTTTTGTTTGAGTGGGTTCAGAGTCAGGTTCATCTAAGATTTCATCTACTTTTTGTTGACTTGTATCTAAGATTAGTCGACTCAGTTCGTCTTTATCCATATTTTTTAGTTTTGGATAACGTACCACGAAGAATGCTAAGCCTAGAACTAACCATACAATCAACGCAATGTATGATGGTGTTGATAATGCGGCTGGTGATCCTGGGATTAAGAGTAATCCTAAGAAAATAAACGCAAAGATTGAACCGACAATCGCAAACGATTTGTAAATCGGTGCGTAAGTATTACTTTCTTTATTAAAACTAAATAATTTTGTTGCTGATAAGCATGTCACGAGATATGCGACAGATACGCCTGTTGAAGACATATCTACAATCCATGTCAATGCGGTACGCCCTAACCAAGGCGCGATTAATGTTAAAGCACCTAAGAATAAGATTGCGACGTACGGCGTCTTAAATCTCGGGTGGATTTTACTGAAAACGCTAGGCATAATACCTGAACGTCCCATTGAGAATAATAAACGACTTGAACTCATTAAGAATCCGTTAAGTCCAGTGAAAATCCCCATAGTAATCGCTACGGCTAAGACAAATAAACCAATATAACCAAACGATTGTTGCGTCACAGCGCCTGTTGCCCATAAGTCACTGTTTTCAGCACCATGGCTGCTTAACCAACCTGTATATAAAATCATTAAAACGTATGTTCCAGCTGCCGCAAGCAAGCTATAAACAATTAATTTAAATGTTTTATTCGGCGCAAAGTCGAATTCTTCCGCAGTTTGTGGAATATTATCAAATCCGACATATGCCCAAGGTGCGACAGCTACAATCATAATAATTGATGTAAACCATCCTTTTTTCTCTTCAGCTAAAGGTTGTAAGTTGCTTAATGAGAAACCACTACCGAAAAATGAACCGAAAAACATTAATAGTACAACTACTACCATTGCGATACAGAAGTAGTACTGCAGACTACCTGAAACTTGTGCACCACGAATAGTAATAAAAGTAAAAAGTAAAAGTAAAGCTGTTGCAATAATAATTTCAGTAATGTATACATCCCATCCAGCGATGGTATAAAGTTTACCGTGTTCAAGCACACCCGGCATCATAAACTTCAAGAGTAAACTAAAGGCGGTGGCATTTAAGGCGACCACGCAGATATAACCAAATGTCAGGAACCATGATGAGAAGAAGCTGACATACCTCCCGAAGCTTAAGTAACTAAACGCAAATGCACCCCCAGATACTGGGAAGTGTTTCACTAATGCACCGTAACTTACGCCAATAATAATCATTAGTAATGCACCAATTGTAATCCCGATTGCTGCTGCGATAGAACCAGATTGACTGATCCAGTCCCCTGGCAAAATAAATGACCCCCAACCTATACATGAACCATAGGCAATAGCCCATACGAATTTCTCAGATAGGTTTTGTTGTAAATCTCCTCGGTCTACTTTTTTATGGTGTTTTTTCTCTATTTTTCCCATAATAAAAATTCACCTCATTCGATACATTATACCCTGTGAGATGAATTTTTGAACCGTTTATTAGTTTATTTTTTTAATTTTAGTGTTTGTACGAGTAAAGTTACCCAAGAAGCGATAAATAACACTCCGCCAATTGGTGTAATTGCCCCTAATGGTTTAATTTGTGTTAATGATAGAGTATATAATGAGCCACTAAAGATAACAATACCGCCAAGCATCATCCAGCCTGCAGCTTTTAAGTTTAATTTAGTTGTACCGCTTAAGATACCAATACCGATTAAACCTAAGCTGTGATACATTTCATATGTTGTTGCTTTATTCCACACATCTAAATAGTGCGGTGATAATTTATCTGCTAATGCATGGGCACCAAACGCACCTGTCGCAACTGATAGTGCTGCACACCCTGCACCGATTGCTACGAACGTTTTCATCGTTTTAAAGTTCATATAAAGTCTCTCCTTTTTAATTAAAAGTCAAAAATAGAATCGCCATTTCCTAATTCGTCATCAGTTACCATTTTATTAGAGTTCCCCGGCGGTGTCGATAAATTCGATGGGTTGTGTTGCGATGATACTTTTCCGCCCATCGCTTTGATTTCTGCTGCTGATACTTGTGAATGTGAACTTGTCGTATGACTTGGAGATGTCACCGAAGGTGCTTGATGATATGTCGTACTTGTTTGTTTTGGTGAACGTGTAGACACATCACTTAAATCACTATCTGTATACAGTGAAGTCAGTGTATGAATCGCATACATATGCTTGCTGAATTCCGCTTCACTCGACGCTTCATCCGCCTGCACTAATTCACGTTCGATCAATGCAATTAACTTCTCTTTATTCATCCATAGCCTCCTCACCACACCAATTAATCGGTGTTTGATGATGTGCTTCTAAATAGGCATTCGCTTGAGAATACGGTTTAGAGCCGAAAAAGCCACGATACGCTGATAACGGACTCGGATGTACTGACTTAATCACATCATGTTTAGACGTATCAATTAACTTCTCTTTTTGTTGTGCGGGTTTACCCCATAAAATAAAGACCACGTGATCACGTTGTTCAGAAACAGTTTTAATAATCTCATCTGTAAAAATTTCCCAACCGATACCACGATGTGAATGGGCTTCACCTTTACGTACTGTTAAGACAGTATTTAATAATAACACGCCTTCTTTAGCCCAATCTTGCAAATGAGATACTGTTCGTTTACAACCAATATCATCCTCTAATTCTTGATACATATTACGTAAAGAAGGTGGAAACTTGCCTTCTGGTTGAACAGAGAATGCTAAGCCGTGCGCTTGTTTAGGTCCATGATATGGGTCTTGGCCTAAGATAACGACCTTCACCTTATCAAAAGGCGTTAAATCAAACGCTTGATATATATTTTCTCTATCAGGATAAACTATTTTTGTCGTATATTCTTTTTCTAAAAAATCATGCATTGCTGTGAAATCATGACGACTTGTTATATCATGAAATACTTCAGACCACTCCATGGTATCACCTCAAAACTATGATAACACAGGATATATCAAAAAGTTCAATCCACCCTTGTAAACATGTTATTATAGAGTAAAAGAAACGTTAGGGAGTGTATGAATATATGGCATTGAAAAAAGTATTAACAATTGCTGGCTCAGATACAAGTGCAGGAGCTGGCATGCAAGCAGATTTAAAAACATTCCAAGAATTAGACACTTATGGAATGGTTGCATTAGCAGCAATCGTGACAATGGACAAAGAAACATGGTCACACGATGTAACACCAATTCCTTTCGACGTATTTAACAAACAATTAGAAACAGCTATCTCTATCGGACCAGACGCTGTTAAAACAGGTATGTTAGGTACTGAAGAAGTCATTAAACGTGCAGGAGAAGCATTCGAAGAGTCAGGTGCGAAATACTTCGTTGTTGACCCTGTTATGGTTTGTAAAGGTGAAGACGAAGTACTCAACCCTGGTAATACAGATGCAATGATTAAATACCTATTACCTAAAGCAACTGTCACAACACCTAACTTATTTGAAGCTGGCCAATTATCTGGATTAGGCACATTAAAATCTATTGATGATATGAAAAAAGCAGCTAAAATCATTTATGATCAAGGTGCACAAAATGTAGTCATCAAAGGTGGTAAAGCATTAGATCAAGAAAAATCTTATGACTTATACTACGATGGCGATAAATTCTATCAATTAACAACAGATATGTTCCAACAAAGTTATAACCATGGTGCAGGTTGTACGTTCGCAGCAGCCACAACTGCTAACTTAGCAAATGGCCAATCACCTAAAGATGCAGTCGTTAACGCAAAAGCATTCGTCGCATCTGCAATTAAAAACGGTTGGAAAATGAACGAATTCGTAGGTCCAGTAGACCACGGTGCATATAACCGCATTGAAAAAATCAATGTAGACGTTCAAGAAGTTTAATATTGATTCATAAGATTGGGGCCGGGACATAATTGTTCTGGAACCTAATAAAAAGGACGATTTTCACATATAAAAATGAAAATCGTTCCTTTTTTATTTTGTCCAAGAAATTTTCAGCTCGTAGAGCTGCTAATTTCCTAATAT
>NZ_PZGG01000090.1 GCF_003043455.1 Staphylococcus simulans
TATAAATTGAAATTTTAGTGTGTAAAAGAAGTCTATATAGAAAGAATAAAGTGAGTATTGTTTAAAAAATATGACATCGTCCAACGAGAGCTAAACGTAAGGTGACGTCGGCAGCGTCAGCTGTTTATAAGAGACTTGATATGGGTTAATTATATAAGAACTCTAGTTTAATGTGAAGTTTTTGGGTTGAGCAATAACTTTTTCTCCCGGTAATAAACCTTCACTAATAATAACCATACCCGATTTTTCATGGTATTTAATAATTCTTTTAACCATTTGTTCATTTCTTTTAATTAATATTGCGTTATTATCATATAGCACGTCCTTTGGAAGGGCAATTAAGTGCGTAGGAATCGTAATTTGAAAATGGTTTCCTACAGGTATGATACCGTTAGTAGAAATTTGAACTTCGTAGTACGATATGTTTTTTTCGCTCTTTTTAACATCAGGATATTGACTGATTTTCAAAATTTTACCTTTAAAAGCTTTCGTTGTTTGTGTTTTGATTTCAACAGTTTGATTAAGTTTTAATTGTTTGAAATCAGTTTCAGCGATATAAGCTTTAATTATGCGCTTCGGACTATGGATTTGCGCAAACAATTGGTGTGCCTTACTTGGATGTTTATCTATGATGTGTACAATGCCTTCTGTCATACTGAAGACTTGTGTTCTAAGTCCAAGCTGAATGCGATCATATTCTTGTTCCAAATAAGTATGCATATTCAGGAAGTTTTGACGATGCTGATGACTATCTAAAGCGTTTAAATGCTTACGTACAGCGGTTAATTGTTGTTCAAGTGTTTTATTATAATACTCGAACAATGGCTGATCTTTTTTTATCGTTTTACCTTCAGAACTATACCAGTCGTGGATGCTTCCCATACGAGCATCATAGTAAAAGGATTGTGTTGTTTCAGCAGATTGGATACCAGTAAATTGAATCGGTCGGTTATAGGTTGCGGTGTACGTTTTTACGTTTTGAGTTGCCTGAAGTGTATAATGTCGGAATGCGGCATATAATCCGACGGCAGTTGCGCTTAAAAGGAGAAGAAGTATTAAGGCAATCAACCAGGGGTGTTTAAACAAAATTATGCTCACCTCATCTTATTTAATTTTCAAGTAATTATACAATAAAAATAATGGTTGGTGCAACGCCTAAAATAATTATCTTGTCTCATATTTTAAATAAATATAAAAAAAGTAGAAAAATAACACAAACACACTGAAAAACGACAAATATCAACTTAACATTGTTGCGCTCGGTGTTAAGTAAAAGGTAAAATGAGTCACTTTTTATTTGTAAATTGTAAAAGTTGTAGATTTTTTTGAAATATCAATATATAATTTGTTGAAACGAGATGTTTTACATAAAGCGATTTATGAAAAGTGAAAAAGGGGGGCGCATCATGACAAAAATGACGATTATTCGGGTGTTAGACGAGGAAACATTTTTTATAGATGCAGGACATAGTTCTTGTATTAAACCGCACCAATTTATAGAAGTATTGAACGCTAAACATTCATATAAAAATTTAGCGCAAGTCGTGGATGTTTATGATGATTATGCTTTATGTAGAAAGTTGGGAAGTAACCGTGTGTTTTTCGGAGATGTGATTCAACCGAGGCAATAATCAAAAATAGCCGAGTTTACTCAAAATTTTGAGCAAACTCGGCTATATTTAATTAGAAAATAACGTGTGTTTCTTTTTCAACAATTTGTGCACCTTTAATCGCAATAATTTTACCTGATGGAGGATTTAATACATTGCTTTCTAATAAAGTGCTCATCGCATTACGGATAGATTCTTCAGATACTTGTTGTTTAATATCTGGGACTTGGAACTTGACGGGCTTGTGTGCTTCATTGATATAAAGCAATTCTAATGATTTTGTCATAATCTGATTCTCCTTTTATAAAGTTTCTACTGTTGTGACTTCAATGTTGTCGTATGTTTCACCTGTTAATTTTTCAATAGCTGATTTGAAGCTGTTTAATTGTGCTTCAGTGCTTTGTGGGTTTAAACGGGCGAATCGACGACGTTTGATAACTGGTTTTGCTTCTTTTTGGTCTTCGACACGAATAAGTGTCACTGCAAGATCTTTGATTGTTTTCATTTTTGTTCACCTCCTTGCTCACTCTATATATCGAAATTTCCAGAAAAAAAGCACACCCTTTTTTAAAATTAATTTCAAAAACTTTTGAAGGTAGGTGCTATGGGGTATTTAAATGTGTATATAAGGCTTCTTTTGCCAATTAAATTAATTGTAGTTACGTCTATGAGTTACTGAAGTTTTTAGAATAGATTTCACACAATTGATTATAGTATTATTAAACATAGACACTTGATATATGAGCGAAATCTTCAACAATCAGAAGATAGATATATGAAGTACATACAACAAAGAAAGAGGTGACGCTGTGGAAATTATTGAAGGTCTTTTGGTCTTTATAGCAGCAATTATTTTAAGTTCATTAATCCATTCATTATTTCTTCCTAAAGTACCACTAGCGTTTATCCAAATCATTTTAGGAGCGCTGATCTTTTTAACGCCAATTCCGGTGAACTTCAGATTTGATACAGAAGTATTTATGGTTGCGCTGATCGCACCTTTATTATTTATTGAAGGGGTTAATGTTTCGCGAGTGAGCTTGAAGCGCTACATTAAACCAGTAATGATGATGGCGTTAGGTCTAGTATTTACAACAGTGATAGGGGTAGGATTCTTTATTCACTGGGTATGGCCGAGTTTACCAATGCCTGCAGGCTTCGCTTTAGCAGCGGTATTATGCCCGACAGATGCAGTAGCGGTATCGGCGATTACAAAAGGAAAGATATTACCTAAAGGATCAATGACAATTTTAGAAGGAGAGTCATTATTAAATGATGCGGCAGGTATCATTTCATTCAAAATTGCTGTAGCAGCACTGATTACAGGCGCATTTTCTATTACAGATGCGATTGGTCAGTTCTTCATTACTTCAGTCGGCGGTTTAGTTATTGGTCTGATTGTAGGTATTATCTTAGTTCGTTTACGCATTGTATTGGCACGTAAGGGCGTAGAAAGTAACAACATGTTTGTATTCATTCAGTTATTGACGCCATTTGTGTCATATCTTGCGGCGGAAGTCTTCCATGCATCAGGTATTATTGCGGCAGTGATTTCAGGGCTGGTTCATGGTTTTGAGCGTGATCGTATTAATCAAATCAGTAACCAGTTGAAATTAAGTTATACACAAACATGGAACTTATTGAGTTATGTATTAAACGGCTTTGTATTTGTCATTTTAGGTTATATCGTACCTGAAACAGTCAAAAATATAATAAAAACTGAACCTCAAAACCTAGTCTTTTTACTAGGAATTACAGGTTTGATTGCCTTAGCAGTATATGTCTTTCGTTTCTTATGGGTGTACGTATTATATCCTTATTTCTACTTGCCAGTCAGTCCATTCCAACGTGCAATGAATGATGGTGAAAATAAAGAACAAGGAGAAACGAAACCTAAACGTAGTAAATACGCGATGATTATGACCTTGTGCGGTGTACATGGAACAATTTCATTAGCCATCGCTTTGACATTCCCTTATATGCTTGGGGAACATACATCATTTGTTTATCGAAATGACTTACTCTTTATTTCTGCAGGTATGGTGGTCTTAAGTTTAATTATTGCGCAAGTGTTATTACCGCTTCTCACACCAGTAGTAAAAAAAGCCAAAGTCGAAGGCATGACTTTCAGAGAAGCCCGTATCTACATCCTTGAACAAACCATTGACTACTTAAGAAGACATGCCACACCTGAAACATCGTTCAATTATGGTAATGTCATTAAAATCTATCATGATCGTATCGCATTTATGAAAGTAATTGACGATGATGATGAAAATTCTAGAGAACTTGAACGGTTACAAGGGATTGCGATTGATACAGAAACAGAGACATTAAATGAGTTGGTGAAAGAAGGCAGAATTACGCAAAGTGATTTTGATAACTATATGCGATATGCTGAACGTACACAAGTGTACCGTCAAGCTTCGTTAATTCGCAGAATCATTATGCGCATCAAAGTAGCAATTTTAAGACGTCGTGTACGTGTACAAACGAACGCATCATCTTCATTAGATGTGGAACAAAACTTAAAAGAAATCTCAAATATCATGCGCATTGTTCACTATAATGTGGTCAGACGTTTAACAAAAGAAGCCAATGCTGATAATAAATTAGAAATCGGCACAATTTGCGATAGTTATTTAATGCGTTCTGATAACCTGACAGCTTCTAATATCTTTTCTAATAAGCCGAACAATCGTAATAATGTCGCTAGAATCAAACTCAATGCTTTACGTGAACAACGTCATATTCTGAATGAATTAGTTGAAGACGAAGAAATCAGTGAAAAAACAGCTTTAAAATTACGTGAAGCAATTAACTACGATGAAATGGTCTTAGTGGATCGTTTAACATAATTATCAAAATAAAGCGCAGTCTGAAAAACAAAACAGACTGCGCTTTTTACATATTGAAATACGTTGAACTACCTGAAGGAACTAGATAGTTGAGAATGGTTAACTTTTATTTATTTAACAGTTGATAGATCTTGTAAAAGAAAGGTTTAATCGGTTTAATGAAATCTCCGATATATTCTTCGACATGGGCGTTAAAGCCTTCTTTGAATTTTTGAACACCGAAATCTTCAGCTTCTTCACTAAAATCTCCGGTAATACCGTAAAAGTTATAACGGTCAATGCCTTTGTTTTTCGCAAATTGAATCATATCCCATTGGAGTCTATACGCACCCATGTAGGCATTATACTTAGGGTTTGAGCCACTGGATAAATAGTAAACCTCATGAGGATTATAGATATAATAAGCTGCAGCTAAGTCTAAAACAGGGCCGTCTGTTTCCATTAACGTTTTCGTTTCATTCATTTTTCGTTCTTGGGCAGCTAATTGTTTTTGGTATTGCTCATATTTATTTTTGTTTTTCTTAGAATTAGGATTTTCTTTTAATGTTGCTTGAACATTTTCGAGATTTGTATTTAACTCAGTGATTTTAGCTTGTTGTGCCTCTAATAATTCTTCTAAATCAATGTATGCGAGCTTTAACATACTATTATCAGCGTAAGTTTTCTGCATTTTTTCAAAATAGCTTTGATCTCTGAATTTAAAGCCGTGTTTTTCTTCAGCCATTCTAAACAATCTAAAGAATCTATCAGTTTCATCAATCGATAAGTTGCGCACTTTCACCTGCATTTCATAGGTTTTCTTAATGTTACGGCGCGTTTGATAATCCATTTCTTTTAACAGTTGTTTTTCATCTTTGTTTTTTAAGTTTAAAACAGACAACCATCTGATTTGGCTAGTTTGAGAATAACCTGTGGTAAACCCTTGGTGACGATAACCTAATAGATCCATGATATTCATAAAAGTTTCGTTGTCATAAGATTCGAGGATGTCTCCATTACAGCTACGAATATTTTCTAAAAGATACGGGTCTGTTAAAACATATAAGCAGTTATGCTTTTTTAGATATGTAGTTAAGTTTTCATAAAAAAATCTGACTAACTCATGGTCTTTAAAGTTCATGACTGGACCACGATGTGTATAAAAATATTTAAAGAACTTTAAACAACGTGCCTCAGTCAGTAAACAAGCAGCTAACACTTCACCTGTTTCATTTTTCACACCAACTAAATGTACATTATTTTGATGTTCATTTTGATAATTGAAATGTGAGGAAGATTGGGTATAATGTGATGCATTTTCATTAACAAAATTTTCGAATTCTTGAACGTTTAACTTAGAAAATTTCAAAAAAAGACCTACTTTCATATAGAGTTTTTTAAAACTGATTAAATACACACAAAAAAATCGATTGACCAAGTAACTCAAATTGTTAACTTATCAATCGATATTAATATTGTTTAAAAACTAAGCGGAGGGATAAGGATTCGAACCAACGCAAGCACTGACGTGCTCCTAATTAATAAATGAATATCAATCCCCTTAAACCAGGCTTGGGTATCCCTCCATGAATGTGCAATTTAATTATATCGTTTTTTTTTTTTTTTTTTTTTTTTTTTTAGGTAGTAAAAAGAATTTAATTTAAATTTT
>NZ_PZGG01000091.1 GCF_003043455.1 Staphylococcus simulans
TGTTTATCTTTCCTATTTGAATAGGTTTTTAATATAGGAGAATTTCCCTTTATATGGTGGGAAGATTATTCCTGATTCTAAACGCGTTGTTTTATAAATATATGATTTCTCATGTGTAAAAGTATAGAACGAATATTTACCATGATACTTACCGAAACCAGATGCACCTACGCCGCCAAACGGCAGATTAGGATTCGCTAACTGCATTAACGTATCATTGATAGCACCGCCACCAAAGGACAGTTCATTCAACACACGATCTGTATTATTTTCATCTTCACTGAATAAATAAAGTGATAACGGACGTTTACGAGCTTGAATAAATTCTACCGCTTCATCAAATGTTTGATACGTAAGCAATGGTAAAATAGGCCCGAATATTTCTTCATCCATCACCGAATCTTGCGCAGTAACGTTATCTAATACCGTTGGCGCAATATATCGTGAAGGTTCATGCGTTTCACCGCCGATAACGACTTTTTCTTGATTCTCATTAATCAATGTCTGCAAGCGTTCAAAATGCTTATCATTCAAAATACGTCCGAAATCTTCACTTTTATCCGGTTCTTTACCGTAAAATTCTTTAATAGTACCTTGTAACGCTTTAATTAAGTCTGCTTTCACTGACTCATGAACCAAGATATAGTCAGGTGCCACACATGTTTGACCCGCATTGATAAATTTACCAAACGCAATACGTTCACTTGCGACTTTCAAATTAGCTGTCTCGTCAACAATGACTGGTGATTTTCCACCAAGTTCTAACGTTACAGGTGTCAAATGTCGACTTGCTGCTTCATATACAATACGTCCGGCACGTTCGCTACCTGTAAAGAAGATATAATCAAACGGTTGTTCTAACAATGTTTGTGTTTCTTCAACACCGCCTTCAACGGAAGTAATATAAGCAGATTCAAATGCTTCTTCAATCACTTTAGTAATTACCGAAGCCACATTCGGTGTCAGTTCTGAAGGTTTGATAATTGCTGTATTTCCTGCCGCAATTGCGCCGATTAAAGGTTCAAAAACTAATTGAACCGGATAGTTGAAAGGTCCGATAATTAAAACAGTTCCTAATGGTTCTTTTTTAATATAACTTTTAGATGGGAATAAATAGAGCGGCGTATTCACTTGTTTCGTTTTCGCCCATTTATGTATATCTTTACGAGCGGCACTGATACTTTTTAATACCATACCGATTTCCGTCGCATACGCTTCTACTTTATTTTTTCCTAAATCTAAATGCAGTGCAGCTAAAAGTTGATTTTCATATTTATTAATCGCATGTTTCAATGATTTTAGTTGTTTTCTGCGGTATTTAATATCTTTAGTGATATTCGTTTTAAAATACCCTTGGCAGTCTTTAAATTTTTCTTCGATTGTTTTCAAAGGTTCTCTAACTCCTTTCGTACAATTATGCTTGTTACTCAATTTTACCCTAATTTTAATCTTTTATAATCATTTTATTACTTTTATACACGCTTCAATTATCAAAATTTAAAATAAAAAACTGGAAAAAGCAAGATGATATAACGAATGCTTGTTTGTTTATCATCTTAACCCATTCCAGTTTAATCTATATTCATGTATAAACAGTATCTAACTGCTTATGATAATGTTTCAGTGATCGGTGGTACAATTTGTTTCTTACGAGATACTACACCTGGTAAGAACGCTGTGTTATTGTCTAACTCAACACCGAATGCTTGTGCAATTTTATCTTTGTCTTCACCTAATACTAAAATTGCTGAATCACTGTTTAGAATATCTGTCGCAACTAATACGAAAATATCATATTCAGCGTTATTTAATGTTTCAGTGATAGCTTGTTCTAATTCAGCTTGACGACCTAAAATTTCATTTAAGTCTACTGTGTTGACTTGACCGATACGTACTGTGTAATCACCCATGTTGAATGATTTTGCATCTGCATTGATTAATTCAACAGCTGTTTTATTTAATGTAGAAGCACCTGCTTTTAACATTTCTAAACCATATTCTTGTGCATCTACACCAGCAATTTTTTCTAATGCTTTTGCTGCATCTTTGTCTTGTTCTGTACAAGTCGGTGATTTGAATAATAAGCTGTCTGAAATAATTGCTGATAACATTAACCCAGCAATTTCTGGTTTGATGTCATAGCCTTTTTCATTGAACATTTTGTATAAGATTGTTGCTGTACAGCCTAGTGGTTCAGCACGGTAGCATAATGGACCAGCAGTGTGGAAGTTAGCAATTCTGTGGTGATCCACAACGTGGCGGATGTTTGCACCTTCAATTGAATCTGCACTTTGTTGGAATTCGTTATGGTCTACTAGAATAACATCTTTCCCTGTTAAATCATCTGATAATAATTCTGGTGCTTCAACTTTGAAATAATCTAAAGCATATTGCGTTTCAGGGCCTACTTCTCCTAAGCGGTATGCTTTCGCAGAAGTATTGCCGTTTAATTGTTCAAATTCAGCCATAATGATGGCAGAGTTGATTGCGTCTGTATCTGGACTTTTATGCCCGAAAATATAAGTACTTTCCATGTCCTGAGACACTCCTTGTCATTAATTATTGTAATTCATACCTATTTAATCCTATTTTATCACGACTCTATTCTGTTATTCTACCTTTGCACCTAAGACATTTTTAAAATGTTCTAACGCAAAGTCATGTCCTTCTGGATTAAATGATGCGACACCCTTAGTCGGTATAGTAATCGCATACCCTTTATTATAACCGGAAATAGCTGTATGCAGTACACAAATATCTGTACATACGCCTACAATTTCTATTTCAGTAATACCACGTTCACGTAATAAACTATCTAAAGGTGTACCAAAGAAAGAATCGTAGCGACGTTTATCTAAATAATGCACGTGTTCATGTGATTCAATCTTTTCATAAACATCTTTAACTTTACCGTATAAATCTCTTCCTGATGTACCTTCGATATTATGCGGCGGGAATAATTTACTTTCTGGATGATACGAATCGTTTTCATAATGCAGATCCATCATGACAAAGATCGCTTCCCCTTCTTTATCATACGCTTCCATACGTTCTGCGATAAAACCGTCCAGCGCCTGTCCAGGTTCTCCACAAGTCAACTTTCCATCCGGCGCGACAAAATCATATGAATAATCTACAACAATTAAAGCTTTTTTTGCCATAATGCGTTACCCCCAATTTTGTGATATCTTGTTAATTAATAGGATAACCTAATTTAGATAAATTATCGAGTTTGCCCCGTTTTAAACAAACAATGAAATAAAGAAAGCAGGTCAAAACCATGTTGATATACCCTACTGAATTCGGATTGACAGGTCAAAATAAACATAAAGACACAAAAGCATTACAACACGCATTAAATCTCGCGAAACAACATCCAGGTAGTATGATTTTTGTGCCGAAAGGAGAATTTCATGTTAAACGTGCCTTAACGATTTATGAAGGTACGACATTATTCCTACATGAAGAAGCCATTATTAAACGCCATGGTAAAGATGCCTTGCTTAAAAACGGCATACGAAACGGACTTTATCACGGCTATACAGGCAATAGTCACATTACGATTATCGGCGGTACGTTTGATATGAACGGCAGTCGTGTCCCAGATAACAATACCGCGATGTGCTTAGGTCACGCACAAAGTCTTGTATTGTATAATATCCGCTTCAAAGATGTCGTCGGCGGGCACGCAATCGATGCTTGCGGCGTTGAAAATACATTAATCACTAGATGTAGCTTCGAAGGCTTTTTAGATATTCATGGTGATCGCAGCTTTTCTGAAGCCATTCAATTAGACATTCAAGTACCGGGCGCCTTCCCTAAATTCGGTACAAGAGATGGTACCATTACACGAAACACTATGATTTCTGAATGCTACTTTGGACCTTCAGAAACGCCAGGCTTTGAAAGTTGGAATCGTGCAATCGGTTCACATGCTACACGTCATAATCAGTTCTATCATGATATTTTCATTTATCGTAACACTTTCCATCAAACACAAGATTTTGTGCTAACCCCTTTTAAAGCAAATGGTTTATATATTATGGATAATCATTTCTTAAATTGTGCAGGTGGTATTCGTTTCTTAGGTTCAAAAGATGATAAAAATACAGCGGATGTGCATACTGGACAATGCATGGGACCACAAGGCGGGCGTGAACTTTATATCATTAATAACCAGTTTGAAGGTCCTATGACTAAAGATGCGATTCATATTCGTGGTTACTTTAATACACAACATCAAGATGTATTAATTGCTGAAAATCAATTTGATTCATCACAAGCATTAACGTTACATGATATTAATGGTCTGTATTTAGATCAACCAGAACTAAAACGTGCGCAAATCAAACGTCGTAACCTTTCGCACGTCTATCAACCGACAACACTTAACTCATAATTTAAATGAACATAAAAGAAGGAGATAGGTTTAAAGTACAATACTTTAGCCTATCTCCTTTAATATTATTTAAGTGGTTTTAATGGTTCACTGATATCTATACCTAATGCAAATGGCATTAAGAAGTAAACTACTAATATAATGAGTACTGCACTGATTAAGTTGACCCAGAAACCGACACTTGCCATTTTCTTGATAGAAATCAAGCCTGTTCCGAAGACAATGGCGTTCGGCGGTGTTCCAACTGGCATCATGTAAGCACAGTTTGAAGCCATCGCAGCTGGCACCATTAATAATAATGGATGTACGCCAATTGCGACAGATAGCGTTGCTAAAATTGGTAAAATCATTGTCGCAGTCGCTGTATTAGACGTAACTTCTGTTAAGAACAACACAAATATGGTAATCACAATCACGATCAATAAAGGACTGACACCATTTAGTGCTGTCAATTGTGCACCTAACCATTTTGCTAAGCCGCTCTCTGAAATACCTTTGGCTAAAGCTAAACCGCCACCGAATAAAATCAGTACGCCCCATGGTAATTCTTTCGCAACTTCCCAGTCAATAATACGTTTGTATTTTTTATTGTTTTTAGCCGGGATAATAAATAATAAGATTGACACGAACATCGCAATGGTACCATCTTGTACAAGCGAAGTCGGTCCCCATTGCTTGAGTAAAAACTCTCTGATAATCCATAAAATACTTGCTGTGGTAAAGACAGTGAAAACAACTTTCTCTTCAAACGTTACTTTACCTAATGCTTTCAACTTGGTTTTAATTAAATCATCACCGCCAGGCAGATGTTTCAACTCTTGTTTGAAAGCGATAAAACGCAAATAAACCCAAGCTAAGAAGAGTAAAATTATAACTGTCGGTATACCAATCAACATCCATTTCGCAAAGCTGATTTCTTCACCGAATGCTGTATGGTATTGTCCTTTCAAAATAATTAGCGGTGGCGTTCCGATTAAAGTTCCCATACCGCCTATTGTACCTGCGTAACCGATTGCCAGAACTAATGACTTTTCAAATTTAGATAAATTATGTTTATGATGCTCTTTATCATTCAAAGCTTTCGCTTCTGCGATAATCGCCAAACCAATTGGAATCATAATCATTACCGCTGCTGTATTGGATACAAACATCGATAATCCGCCTGTGGCTAACATAAATCCTAATAAAATCTTCCCAGTACTTGTTCCGATACTATTAATAATAATTAATGCTACGCGCGTATGTAAGTTCCATCTTTCCATCGCAATTGCTAACACAAACCCACCTAAGAATAAGAAGATAATATCATTTCCATATTCAGATGTGACTTGTGCAGGATCCATCACGTGCCCTATCGGCATCAGCACTAACGGCATTAAGCTAGTTGCCGGAATAGGAATTGCTTCTGTAATCCACCACACTGCAATCCATGCAGTACTGGCTAAGACGAAAACCCCTTGATGTGATAAACCTTCAGGATGTACAAACATTAAAATCAACGCAAAGAGTACAGGTCCTAAAATTAAGCCGATGAGCTGGCCTAAGTTATAAGGTTTTTGTTTCTTTGGTTCTGAAAAGAATGTCAGACGTCCCGGTATGCGAAAAGTTGTTTGATGTGAATGACGCATAACCAATCCCCCCTTGTATTCAACATGTTCCACTTTAAATCAACCACAAATTAAATCTGTTACTGATTTAAAGCGCCCCTGTACATG
>NZ_PZGG01000092.1 GCF_003043455.1 Staphylococcus simulans
ACTAAAGTACGCTATAAATTTCCAATATTGATAATAATCTGATATTTAGAAGCTTTATTTGGATTATTACAAATTATTAAGTATATTAACACTTCTTTTCATTCTAATATACATATAGAATTTAAAGATAAGTTCTTATATACTTAGGTTGATTGCTATATTTGATAAAAGGAGGTGCGTTAATATGAAAAAGAAAGTATACAAAAAATTAACATTGACCATCGCAGCAACAGGTTTATTATTACCAAATACCGTGACACATGCTGCAGAACAAACATCAAACAATCAACAAGCGCCTGTTTCAGAACAAACAGAAACTACTACTCAATCAGATGGTCTGAATAATCAAAGCGCGCCTGCAGAAGAAACACTAACTCAAAATCCTTCAACAGAAAATGACAGTTCAAATGAAACGACTTCATCAAGTGTTCAGTCAGATCAACCAAAGGACACAGCAACACAAAAAGATGACCAAACAACAACACAATCAAATAATACAACGACAAATGAGGAAACAAATACAACACAAGAAGATACTTCACAAAATACACCAGAACCAAAACCCAATACTCAACCTGAAGACAGTTCAGCAGGTGCAGAGGGTTCAGATAATCCAAATGATAGCGGTAATAATACTGAAACCGAACCTGCAAATCCAGATGAAACAAATCCAGGTGAAATAAATCCAGACGAACCAAAACCTGAAGATACAAATCCGGATGAAAAACCGCCTGCAGATGATAATACAGAAGAACCTGAAGATAATAATGAAACTGATAAAGGTCAAGGCGGAGCTACGATTCCGCAAAGAGGAGAGGGCGGTTCACATCCAGTTGAACCGACACCTGAGGAACCAGTACCAGAAGAACCAACACCTGAGGAGCCCGAACCAGAACAACCATCAGTACCAGAAGGGTCTGTAACTCCTGCAGTACCAGAAACGCCTGAACCGAGCTCATCAAATAATAATGTGCCTAGTAATAATAAGCCAGGTCAAAATTCATATCAACCGAATCAACAAGTCACACCAACTTCAAGCTATCATCCATCAGCTGACTATATACCGAACAGTTCTAATCTCGCTTCAGCAACACCTTCTTTAAATAGCAGGGTTAATGAACAGCAAACTACAGAAGATGTGATGCCGTTTTCAAATTTAGGTTTAAGCAGTGATCGTTTTGGACACTTGATAACAGGTTCGTTTAAATATAATCCATTCATTGTTCATCAGGTGGGTATGATTAGTGATGATACGCAGTCTACTGAAGATGATGTTCATGCAGTTCTGCAACCGCAAAATTTTAGTAACAATAGTAATTTAAACAATTTACAACAAAGTACGGGTTATTTTAAATATCAATATTTCAGTCCTATGAGAGCTCAGCAATATTATGCGAATTTAGATTTACAAATTTTAGGTTTAGTAACAAGCGATTTAGGATCAATGCCAGACTTAAAAGAAGTGAAGCGAGATAAGAAGGCTGAAGCTAAACAAACTACAAAACCTTCAGAAGATACAAAACAAAATGCGGATAAAGCGAAAAAGAAACATGAAGAAAAAACAACTGATAACCAGAAATATCCACGTTTGCTTAATACCTTAATGATTGTATTCGGTGCCGCATTTATCTGGTTTATTATACTGATGATTATGAAGCGTAAGAAACAATAATGTAAGTTTGAGTAGTAATTATTTAAATGAATAGATGCGCTATTTCACAAAAAAATCACGCAACAAGTTCAAGAGTAACCTGTTGCGTGATTTTTTAATATCCAATCATATGAAAAATAAATGATACAGATTCTTGCATTTTTTTAATATCGTCTGCGAATAATAATTGAATGACGACCACGTAACTATTCATTAAGATATGAATTAAAATAGGTACGGCAATGCGTTTGGTGTAAATATAAAAGCCAGCTAAAATAAAGCCCATACCAAAATAAATCAGAATGAAGTTTGGATCGTTATGTGCCATAGCGAATAATGCAGAACTGACTGTGCCTGCAATGATAAAGCGTATGACTTTATTACCTCTAAGAATATTGAAAATCTCACCGAAGATAACCTTTCTGAATACAAATTCTTCCAAGAAAGGTCCAGCAATTGCGACGAGTACAATGAAAATAGGCGCTTCTTGAATAATTTTCATAATGCCAGTTGTATTCGGACTTGGCTGATCGATTTTAAATACAAAATGATTTAATAGAGAAGCAATAATTTGATATAACAGTACGACGATGAGCCCAACAATGGCCCAAAGAATGACATAACGTTTTTGGACTTTCGGTTGCAGTTCTAAACGTGTTTTGTTTTTGATTTTATAATTCATCCACAGAATCACCAATGCAGCCAAAATCATTAAAATGACTTGTGTATACGATGTTGCAAGCATAAGATGTTTCCCTTTAAAATAATCAAACAAACCAGCACGATACAACATCTGTGGACCAAACAATGCAAGTCCATAAACGATTAGGGTTAGGATTGAAAACCATAGTCGTGACATAATGTAACTCCTCCATACTATCTAGTTGCTATATCCATTTTAAACTAAAAGTTTGTGCGAGGAAAATGAAATTCTAAATGCTTGATGTATTGACCAATTTTGATTAATATAGAAAGTGGATTAGCACTCTGGATATGAGAGTGCTAAACAAAACTTGATATGTAAATAAATCAAATATGAAATAAACAATTGCAACAGATTAGAGGAGGAACGACTATGCTTAAACCATTAGGGAATCGCGTGATAATTCAAAGAGTTGAAAGTGAACAAACAACTAAGAGCGGAATCGTATTAACAGATAAAGCGAAAGAAAAATCTAATGAAGGTAAAGTTATCGCAGTCGGACCAGGCAGAACTTTAGATAATGGTACTGTTATTACGCCTGAAGTTAAAGAAGGCGACACTGTGGTATTTGAACAATATGCCGGCAGTGAAGTACAAGTCGGTGAAGACAAATACCTTGTTATCAGTGAAGAAGAAATTCTAGCTATCGTACAATAATACATCAATCATAACAAATAACAGGAGGCTATAAACATATGGCTAAAGAAATAAAATTTTCTGAAGATGCACGTCAATCAATGCTTCGCGGTGTAGATCAACTTGCGAATGCAGTTAAAGTAACAATCGGACCTAAAGGTCGTAATGTCGTATTAGATAAAGAATTTACAGCACCATTAATTACGAATGATGGGGTTACGATTGCGAAAGAAATTGAACTTGAAGATCCATATGAAAATATGGGGGCAAAATTAGTTCAAGAAGTTGCAAATAAAACAAATGAAATTGCTGGTGACGGTACAACAACAGCTACAGTACTTGCACAAGCTATGATTCAAGAAGGATTAAAAAACGTAACAAGCGGTGCGAACCCTGTTGGTTTACGTAAAGGTATTGATTTAGCAGTAGGGGAAGCCGTCCAAGCTTTACATGATCAATCTCAAAAAGTAGAAAATAAAAATGAAATTGCACAAGTTGGTGCTATTTCAGCAGCTGATGAAGAAATCGGTCGATACATCTCAGAAGCAATGGATAAAGTTGGTAATGACGGTGTTATCAGCATTGAAGAATCAAACGGCTTCAACACAGAATTAGACGTAGTTGAAGGAATGCAATTTGATAGAGGTTATCAATCTCCATATATGGTAACAGATTCTGAAAAAATGGAAGCTGTGTTAGAACGCCCTTATATCTTAGTAACTGATAAAAAAATCAGCTCATTCCAAGATATCCTTCCATTATTAGAACAAATCGTTCAATCTAATCGTCCAATTTTAATCATTGCTGACGAAGTAGAAGGCGATGCTTTAACAAACATCGTATTAAACCGTATGCGTGGTACATTTACTGCTGTAGCAGTTAAAGCACCAGGTTTTGGTGATCGTCGTAAATCAATGTTAGAGGATATCTCAATTTTAACAGGTGCACAATTTATCACTGATGACTTAGGTTATGACCTTAAAGATGCATCTATTGATATGTTAGGTACAGCGAATAAAGTTGAAGTGACTAAAGATAATACAACAATTGTTAATGGTGACGGAGACAAAAATTCTATCGATGCGCGTGTATCTCAAATCAAATCACAAATCGAAGAAACAAATTCAGACTTCGACCGTGAAAAATTACAAGAACGTTTAGCTAAATTAACTGGCGGCGTAGCAGTGATTAAAGTCGGTGCCGCAAGTGAAACAGAATTAAAAGAACGTAAATTGCGTATCGAAGATGCATTGAACTCTACGCGTGCAGCAGTTGAAGAAGGTATTGTTGCTGGTGGTGGTACTGCATTAGTTAACGTATACAAACGTGTCAGCGAAATTGAGGCTGAAGGTGACGTTGAAACAGGTATCAATATCGTCCTAAAAGCATTAGAAGCACCTGTACGTCAAATTGCTGAAAACGCTGGTTTAGAAGGTTCAATTATCGTTGAAAAATTAAAACATGCTGATCCAGGTGTTGGTTACAACGCAGCTACTGGTGAATGGGTGAATATGTTAGATGCAGGTATCGTAGATCCTACAAAAGTAACGCGTTCAGCATTACAAAATGCTGCAAGTGTAGCTGCAATGTTCTTAACAACAGAAGCTGTTGTAGCTAAACTTCCTGAAGAAAATAATGATGCAGGCAACCCAGGAATGGGCATGCCAGGCATGATGTAAGATATATCACAAATAAAGCAGTTTAATTGATTAACTGCTATCAATAGAAAAGGCGCTTCATTAGCATTTATAGCTAATGAGGCGTCTTTTTTTGATAGATTTTATTTAAATATGTGCTTTGAGATAAGCTATATGTTCTTCACGTGTTGCCCAACTGGTCGCAAAGCGTACGATTTTATGCGTATCGTTGTATTTCTCCCAACAAGTGAATTTAATATATTGGCTTAGTCGTTCAATTGTTTCATTGTTCATAATAAAGAATTGTTGATTGGTCGGTGAATCTAAATAGAGTTGATATCCTTTTTCTACAAATGCTTGTTTGAGCTGCATGGCCATATCAACCGCATGTCGACTGATATCCAAATATAGGTTATTTGTAAATAATTCAGCAAACTGCACACCGATTAAGCGGCTTTTCGCAAGTAAAGCACCATGTTGTTTAACAATAGATGTAAAGTGCCTAGGCTCGTTATGACTAGTAAAGACGATAGCTTCACCACAAAAAGCTCCAATTTTCGTACCGCCTATGTAAAAGACATCTGCATATTTGGCAATATCTTTAATATTTAAATCAGCTGCATCACTGACTAAACCATAACCTAAACGTGCACCATCAATATATAACGGAATGTCATAAGCTTTACACATATTTGAGATGCTTTCTAATTCAGATTTTGTATATAAGGTTCCATATTCAGTAGGGTAAGAAATATATACCATACCCGGATAAACCATATGTTTATAGTTTGAGTCTTCATAGAAGTCATCAATGTAAGTTTTTACTTGATCAGCAGTGATTTTACCATTGTCAGAAGGTACCGTTAATACTTTATGACCACTGAATTCAATTGCTCCGGATTCATGTACACTGATATGACCAGTGTTTCCGGCAATGACACCTTCGTATTTGTTTAGCATTGCGTTAATTACAACTTGATTCGTTTGTGTTCCACCGACTAGAAAATAAACAGCAGCATCTGGCATATCAATTGCTTGTCTGATTTTACTGATTGCATCTGCAGTAAATGTATCATTGCCGTATCCAGACTCCTGTACGTAATTAGTTTGAACTAATTTTTCTAAAACTTTTTCATGTGCACCTTCTAGATAGTCATTTTCAAAAGATATCATGGGTCCTTCCTCCAATTCATTGTATTTTTTAATAATGCAATTCTAGCTGCAATACAAAAGTGAAATAAGTATTACTAATATTCAGAAAATAATGTTTGGAATTCAAGAACTCCAAAACTAAAATTCAATCATTTCAAATGTCTCATGCAGTTAGAGAA
>NZ_PZGG01000093.1 GCF_003043455.1 Staphylococcus simulans
ACTAAATATAGTCATAAAAGCGAGGTAGCTATATATAAATAATCTTTTCGTTCTTTTAGTTTACATAATATATATTATAGGAAGTTATGTATTGAGTGGAAGATGTGGCTTTACCTATACTCTATTATGTTTCTATTGATAAATTGTTGTTGTATTTGCATGACTTTGGTTACACATTGTTCACCGAGATTTTGTTTTGGTTCGCTTTAGTCAGAACTTCCGCAAATTCTAAACCAAAAAAGCCGTTTTTATGTATTTTAGTTTAGGTAATTTCGTATATATAACAAGTTATGGATTTAAGTATATAAAAACTTGGATTTAGAACTGATAATTGATTTGTATTGATTGATGTGTCTTTAGTTTACATAATCTAAGATATTGCATTAAAATATCCAGATACCTCTTTGCACCTGGATATTATATGAATGATTTAATTTTCATTATAAGCAGCTATAAGTTCTTTCGTATATGGATGTCTTGATTCATCAAATAATTGATTGGTTTTAAAGTCATCTACAATATGACCATTTTGAATGACAATCATTCGTTCAACAATTTGATTCAACATCGCTATATCATGTGAAATAATAATCATTGTTGTTTGTTGCTGATCATGGATAGCTTTAAGTTTTTCTACTAATTTTTGTTCAGCTACAACATCTAAGCTTGATGTAATTTCATCACAGATTAACACATCTGGTTGCAACATGACAGTTCTTAGGACGTTAAAACGTTGTAATTGTCCCCCGCTGACTTGATCGGGATAGCGAGTTAAGAGTTGAGTATCTATATCTAATTGTTTCATTAAAGATAATACAACTTGCTCAAAGGAATGTTCAGCATTCGCATAGTATTTTAAAGGTTCTTTTAATGATGCTTTAAGGGTTAATTTTGGATTAAAGCTTTGCGTCGCTTGTTGGAAAATCGGTAAGATACGAGGCGAATTGATATCTATTGTGCCTTGAATAGGTGTTAAATCACCTAGAATCAAGTTCATTAATGTCGTTTTACCAGAACCAGATTCTCCTATAACCCCTACTAATTCGCCCTTTTGGATATTGAGGTTGATGTTATGCAGAATATCTTCTTTGTCATACGCAAAACTGAGATGCTTAATTTTAATCATGCTTATCTTCCTTTCGAATTAAGCGACTTCTCGCATTTAATAAATGTTTAGTATAAGCATCTATCTTGCCTGCTTTAAATTGCGAGACGGGTCCACTTTCAATTATAGTACCATCTTTAATGACGTTGATTTCGTCCGCATATTGAATCACATGTGTTAAGTTATGTGTGATTAATAATAAAGTCGTATTGTGAGCTTCAGCTAAATGTTTAATTAGTTTCATGATGCGCTGACCATTTAATACATCTAATGATGCGACAGGTTCATCCGCGATAATTAAATCGGGTTCTAACATTAACACACTGGCGATATATAGACGTTCAAGCTGTCCACCTGATAACATGAAACGATATTTAGATAAAATTTCAGTAGAGTCTAAATTCACCCATTTCAAAGCACGTTCAATTTGATGTAATGCTTCCTGTTTAGAAACAGGATAGTGCGTGCGATATATCGAGCTTAACTGTTTACCTAGCTGCGTATGATTATTAAAACTATGTGCATAATCTTGTGAAATATAACCTATTCGTTTACCTAATAAAGGTTTAATAGTTTGAATGGGTTGATTCTCAAAATAGAATTGATCATAAGATACTTGTAATTCTTTGGGTGTTTGACCGATTAATGTACTTGCAGTCAAACTCTTCCCTGAACCACTTTCACCGATTAAGACATTTACTTTACCTTTTAAAATAGATAGGTTTAAATGCTGTATTAAGGAGCGTTGCTGCTTATCCGTGATATTCAAATTATTCAGCTGCATTAATACGTTAGTCATGAATACCCCTTCTTTCTGCGATATGATCTCGTAACGCATCTCCTGATAAATTAAAGAGTAAAATAGTAATAGAAATCAATGTCGCTGGAGCCAACAACATAATCGGATGTTCAGTAAAGAAGTCTCTTCCTGCAGCTAACATGGCACCCCATTCTGGTGAAGGAGGTTGCGCTCCTAATCCCAAGAATGAAAGTGATGAAATGTACAAGATAATTTTACCGATGTCTACAATTATCAAGACGATTAATGAAGGTAGCACTTGCGGTAATAAATGCTTAAAGATAATTACATAGCTAGGCACATGGAAATAGCGTGCGAGTTTGATATAATTTTTGTTCATTTCTGTGTTTACAATTGTCCGTGTTACTCTGGTGTAAGTCATCCAGTTGATGATAGTAATCGCAATAACCAAGTTCCAAATGCTCGGTTTAAAGAAACTCGCAAAAGCAATCATTAGGACGAAGTCAGGAATACCTAAACCAATATCAATGATTCTCATAATAATAGTATCTAATATACCTTTTCGATAACCTGCAATTAAGCCTAAAGGCACTCCGATAATTACAATTAATGCGATGGTTAACAAAGTAATCGCAAGTGTATAACGTGCACCGATTACTAGGCGCGCAAATAAATCTCTGCCATAGTCATCAGTACCAAGCCAGTGCTGCGGACCTGGATTTTGTAAGGCGTCATTTAAATGAACAGTTAAAGCTTGGTTGTTTGTGACTGTAAATTGGAGAAGAATGAGTAAAAGCAGATAGATACCGAAAACATAAAAAATGATGTTTTGTTTCGTTAGTCTCATAATTGTTTCACTCGCCCTTCTCTTCTGCGTGACCATAACGATTTAGGTTTCAAGTGTTTATAACGTTGTGTCGGATCTAAGAATAAGATAATAATATCAGCAATCGCATTACCAATGACTATAAAGGCACCTATCATTAATACGGCACCTTGAACGACAGGATAATCTCTTGAACGAATGCTTTCAACTAAGAAATAACCGATACCAGGGACATCAAATAAGTTTTCAATAACGACAGTGCTACCAATTAAACCGCCAATAGACATCCCGATAATTGAAATAACGGGTATTAACGCAGGTTTGAAAATATCTTTAAATAGAATATAGCTTTCTGACATACCACGTGCTCGTGATGCTTTTACTTCTCTGCTCCGATATAAATCTATTAGAGTCGAACGCATTAATCGAATATGATATGCACTCAAACCGATACTCAACGCGATAATCGGCATAATATAACCAGCAGGTGTATCAATACCAGCTGCTGGTAAAAGCTCTAGTTTTTGTGCTAAGAAATAAATCAATAACATTCCTAAAAAGAATGAAGGAATAGAAACAAAAGCTGAAGTTATAACACGAATCGTACGGTCAATCCAAGTATGATAATAGACAGCAGCTAATGTTCCAAGTGTTAAAGATAATAATAATGTAATCAATAATGTACCGAATGCGATAGTGAGTGTGGGTGGTGTGAAGAATAATAGTTCACTTAAAACTGGCTCTTGTGTTTGAATACTTGTACCGAAGTCTAAGCGCAGAATATGCGTAAACCATTCCCACCACTGCACAAGAATGGGTTGATTTAATCCTAATTGCGCTCTAGTTTGTTCGATTTGGTCATGAGAAACATTTGCGACATCCAAATGCAACATTTTATTGACCGGATCACCAGGAGACAGTTTCATTAAAATAAACGTAATAGTAGAAAGGACAAATAATACTAAGATCATTTGTCCTATTCTAGAGAGTAAATGTTTAATTATCATTTCTGCTTATCTACCTTTTCATCAATCAGGTAGATACCTTCTGGTGTCGTTTGAACATTTTCAACCTTTTGATTCATCGTATTGATTTGATCATTATAAAGGATATAACTGTTTGGAACTTCTTGTTTAGATACTTCTAAAATTTCATTTGTTAAGTGATGGCGTTCATTTTTATCTACAGTATGATTCAATTGTTCAATCAATTGATCTACTTTGTGATTATGATAAGCGCCCTTGTTTACTGCACCATCTTTTTTATAGGCCATATTAAAGAAGTAACCTGTATCTCCTCTAGGGATGGTACCGAAACTATACATAGAAGCATCCCAATCTTTTTTGTTTTTCAAGAAACCTTCAATATCATCCACATTTTGAATTTTAATTTGCATGTGTGCTTTTTTTGCATCGGATTGAATGACTTGTAAGATTTTAGTCAGTTCTGGTCTGCCTGAGTAAGATGAAACATTCAATTTTAATGGATGTTTCTCTGAATAGCCTGCTTTTTCCATCAGTGCTTTCGCTTTAGAGATATCTTGTTTTGGGATAGCCTTATCTTTAATAAAATCTAATTTCGTATTGAAAGGCCCATTAGCAGGTTTCGCATAATGATCTGCAACTTTATCACTGATTTGTTGTCGATTAATCACAGCATCTAATGCTTCTCGTACTTCTTTAGTCATTTTAGGACTTGTGTGGTTATAAAGTAACAGAGATGTTCTGAAACCTGAAGTATTCTCTAATTTTGCTTTATCTGATTTTTTGACGCTGTTGATTTTATCTACAGGTACATTAGTCGTGACATCAGTACGGCCAGAGAGTACATGTTCTGTTCTTGAACTACCATCTTCATTAAAGGTAACTTTCATAGATTTTAATTCTGGTTTACCATGCCAATAATCTTTATTTTGACTCAAATTGATTTGTTGTGTACGTTTAAAATCTTTAATCGCATACGGACCTGTGCCGACAGGTGTTTGTTTAATATCTGTTTTTGATTTTGTATCGTAGATTGCGGTAAAAGGACTTGCAAGTTCAGATATCAACTCAGGATATGCACCTTTAGTTTTAATCGTTACTTTTTGGCCTTCAGCTTTAATAGATTCAATGGGTAGTGTTGCTTTTAGCAATTCACTGTTTTTCAAACCTTGTTCCAAACTATCTTTGACAGCTTGACCTGTTAACGCATGTCCATTTTGGAATTTAATGCCATCTTTTAATGTGAAAGTTAATGTGTCATCTGATGGTTGTTCGTACGATTTAACAAGATGAGGTTTAATATCCCCTTTTGAAGTTGTTTTAAATAAGGTTTCAGCTGCTCCAATTGTAACCGGGACATCTGTATCATACGGGGCAAGTGTTGTTGTTTTTAGTGGAAGTTCGACTTTTAATTGATCATCAGCTGATGATGAACCTCCGTTATGACTGCATCCAGCAAGTAAGACTGCACCAGCAGCAAGTGATGTAAGTAATCGTTTCATGAAAGACATCTCAATTAAAGTTGTGATATGTATGCTTGAACATTATCTTTTTGAGATGCTGTTCACATCCTTTCTATCTATAGGCATCATTGTTTAATTATAATACTTAAATATTTATTTTAAAAGAAGAGTGCGTTAACAGTGTGGTACAGACAAAATAAAACAAGACTGTACAAAAACAGTCTTGTGCATCATAAATAAATTTATTTTTTTCTGCGAAAACCATGTATACGTGAACGTCTGCCTTCTTGTTCATACAATTCTTTTTGAAGACGTTTTTCTAAACGGCGACGTCTGAAGTCACGTGTAAAATACCAAACTAAGAAACTTTCAATTAAACTGATAATCGCCATAAATGCAGCATACCCCAATAATGGCTGATATGTGATATCGAAAAAGTTCGGTAAAAAGAATGCGAGTACACCTAATACCACAAAGGTTAATACTGCAGGTGCAACCCACTTACTTAAAGCGAGACCGAAAAAGACAGTTACGATTAATACAGCTACAATCGTAATCCATAAATAATTCGGCATATCAAAAATCGTCATATACTTACCCCTCTCATTTTTATGAGAAATTAATCGTTTATTTTACATATATTGTACAGTAAAGTCACTAAAACATGAAATAAATCAAAGTTTGTGCTAGATGCTTTCAACTAAAGCTTGATGTATAATTTATTCATAACAATTATTAATAAGATTGCAGGAGGAATTCTAT
>NZ_PZGG01000094.1 GCF_003043455.1 Staphylococcus simulans
ATACTTAAGTAATAAAAAATGATGATTCCAGAAACTCATCTGAGTATTGTTGTACAGCATAATTAACTATGATAATACTATAATCTGCTAATAGTCGATAAAAATGACTACTTTTCACAACTCCATGGTTAAATTAACATAATTTCATACGATTAAAAGTATAGTTTTATTATGGTTGAATTGAATAAAGTTTGGGATAGTAGTTAGAAAGATTTGGAGGAAAAGAAATTGGCTAATCAAAACAATAAAATTCCTCGCGCGACTTTGAAACGATTACCCTTATATTACCGATTCGTGAATACCCTTCAAGAAAAAGGGATAGATAGAGTAAATTCTAAAACAATCAGTGAAGCATTGGATATTGATTCAGCTACCATCAGAAGAGATTTTTCATATTTTGGTGAGCTGGGTAAAAAAGGTTATGGTTACAATGTGGAGAGTTTATTAGAATTTTTTAAAGGCGAAATCAGCGAAAGTGATGTAATTCGTATTGGTTTAGTCGGCGTAGGGAACTTAGGGAAAGCATTGCTTTCATATAACTTCTCAATCCACGATGATATGGTGATTACAGAAGCGTTTGATATTGACGATGATGTAGTCGGTACGCAAATTGGAAAAGTTGTAGTTAAAGACATGGATGCCATTCATGATATTTTGAAACAAGGCAACTTAGATGTAGTGATTATCACGACACCTGGCAGAGCAGCACAAGAGGTTGCTGATCAACTTGTAGCTAGTAATGTGAAAGGTATCTTAAACTTTACACCTTCTCGTATCGATGTACCTGATAATGTGTCAGTACATCATATTGATTTAGGGGTAGAATTACAGTCTTTACTCTTCTTTATGAATAATATGAATCGTAAATAAAAAAAGGAGTTTGCATGAATTTTCATTCAACGCAAACTCCTTTTTTATATTAAGCTTTTTGAACTGTAATAGTCCAAGAAGCATCTCCTAATTGTTCGTAATTTGTTACAGGATAAGATTTTTCAGCTGCCCAGTTTGGGATAGCTTCTGTTGCTTGTGTGCAGTCAAAGTCAATTTTCAATTCGTCTCCGACTTCTAATTCTTCCATTTTCTTTTGTGCTTCGATAAGAGGGAAGGGACAAACCATTCCGACTGTTCCTAGTTCGTATAACATAGCTTCATTCTCCTTTGTTTAAAACTTTATATTCGTTATGACTATTTTAACTTAATTATGATTGAGTTGCAGGTCTTGAAGCAGTCGTTTTAGCAGGTGCTTTACGCAATGCTTTCATTGGTTTAATAAAGATGAAGTAACTCATTAACCAAGTACCTAAAATCATTGATGCAAGTGCAATCCAGCCTTGCCAAGATAAAGCTGCTGTTGCCACTAAGCCGTTACCAATAGAGCAACCGCCAGCTACTGATGCGCCGAATCCCATTAATGCTCCGCCGATAACACTATTTCTTAAAGTCTTTTTGTCCGGTAATCTCCAAGCAAATTCTCGTGAACCTTTAGCTGCAATATAAGATCCGATGAAGATACCTAATACTAAGAATACGCCCCAGTCTAAGAATGATGTTTTACCTGTGATGATAAATTGTACTAAGTTTGAAGAAGGGGTAGTGATACCTAAACCACCTTCACGGCCTGCTGAATAACTCATTGGCCAAGCAAGTAGTGCAATTAATCCGACAACAATTGCTGCTACGAATGGGTGGAATTTCTTTTCAAAGAAGAAGTGGCGTACACCTGTGAATTTTTGTTTTAATTTAGGGACTGCAATTTTCGGTTTAGGTTTACGTACTGTTTTAACAACGAAGAATACTGTGATTGCTGTGATGACAATAACCCAAACCCAAGCAGGAATACCTGTGCTTGTTGACATATCTGCATTAACATTAGTTTTTGAGTTAAGACCTTCCATCACTGGTTTAAGCAATCCTGCTTTCGTAATAGCTGAGAATACTGCATAAGCTACTAATGCTAACCAGCTGCCGATAAGACCTTCACCAGCACGGTAGTAAGTACCAGTGGCACAACCGCCAGCTAATACAATTCCAACACCGAATACAAATGATCCAATAATTGTTCCGATAATTGGGAATGTTCCGTTATCTAAAGGTTTACCAATTATCGCTGTGAAAGCTAATAAACCAATCGCTTGAACAGAAATTGCAATGAGTAAAGCGTAAAACATTTTATTATTTTTTTGAACATACATATCTCTAAATCCGCCGGCTAAACAAAATCGTGTCCGCTGCATG
This sequence comes from Staphylococcus simulans, assembly GCF_003043455.1. Taxonomy (GTDB): domain Bacteria; phylum Bacillota; class Bacilli; order Staphylococcales; family Staphylococcaceae; genus Staphylococcus; species Staphylococcus simulans_A. Next base: position 2,236 of record NZ_PZGG01000094.1, read on the forward strand.
ACAAATCCAAGTAAACTCCCCACAATTAGACCGCTGATAATCATCCAAATCATTTAATCCCTCTTTTCCGATAATGTTGATAAGGTTTATCCTAATATACAATTGACTAAATTGCAAGGGTATAATTTTACCCTAAATTATTAAATGTTTGATTACAAGAGTTATCTTATAAAATTGATATAAATGTCATTGATTGAAATCAGTATGAAAAAGAGGATAGGTGGGTGTTTATAAATATGCTAAAATAAAAGAAATGATAATTAACGTTTAATTAGGAGGACATGGTTGATGCAAGATTGGATAAATGAAGTAGAAATTCAACGAATAGAACAACTCCCAACTGAAAGAATTGCCGAACTCAAAGATAAGTTCGCGTCTTCACCTTATAAACAAAAATTCCACTTACAGCCGCCATTTGGTTCAGCAGGAAAGCCGAATGGTCTATTATATGATGGCAACCGCTATTTAATAAGTCATGTATGGTATCCATTTACGATTAATAATGGGCTAAGTTATAGTTATGCTTATCAAACTCCTGATTTAATTCAATATCCTACAGAACAAATTATATTAAAACCAGATGGATTATATGATGATGAGGGGATAAAAGGCGGTAGTGCCATAGAAATCGATCAACAAACACATTTGTTATATTCTGCTAAAAGTAAAGCGACTTCTATTGAAGCACCCTTTACTCAACTGCACGCGGTGAAAGATCGAACAGGTGAAATTGAAAAATATGAGAAACCAATAAGTCTTGAAGTACCTGAAGGTTATGTTGACAATGCACAAGATCCTAAAGTGTTTGAAAAAGATGGACAGCGTTATGCATTGTTGAGTGCACAAACAGAAAAAGGACAAGGAAGATTATTAGCTTATCATGCGGATAATTTGAATCAATGGCAATTAATTGCACCTGTCCATACGAACCTTTCTCATTTTGGTGATTATTGGCATGCATCGGATTATTTCACTATGAATGGTTATGATATTTTAACCTTTACAGCTGAAAATGCTGAACACACATTTAAAGCAGGGTATTTAATGGGCCACTTACATTTCCATAACTTTAAAATGAATCATGGTGATTTTAAATTATGGGATGACGGTTTTGGCTTTGTCTTTCCTCAAACGTTCGAAGATGCTGAAGGTTCACGTGTGTTGATTGGATTATTAAAAACGGAAGGTGATTATGAACATTTACCTGAAATCGCACAAGTGCCTTGTCTTTCTATTCCAAGACAACTTACTATGCGTCATGGAAAAATATATCAAGCTCCGCATTCAAGTTTGAAACAATTAAGATATAATGAAGAAACAGCCTTAGGTTATGCGAATAAATTTGCGAAACAGCTTCACCCTTATGAAGGTGACAACTTTGAATTGCAAATTGATATTTTAGAAAATGATGCGACTGAAATCTATTTTGAAGTAAAAGTCTCAAAATGGAATTCGACGAAAGTGACGTATAATACACATTCTCGTTTAGTGACATTGGATTGCAGTGAAAGTGGGGAAGTGCCGCTTGAACATGCAGAAACGAAATGTTCAGTACAGCTGAGTCAAGATTTAGAGCATCTGCAAATTTTTGTAGATCAATCTAGCATTGAAGTTTTCTGCAATCATGGCGAGCGAGTGATGTCTTCGCGTATCTTTCCACCAGAAAATAGTAAGGGAATTCGTGTAGGCACAGAATCAGGGCAAGCTTATTTAAAATTTACGAAATATGACTTGCATGGTGTGTATGAAGTAGAAGAAAACCTAGAATAAAAAAACTTTATAAATAGGTATAAAAAGAAGGGCTGAAATCAATTGCGATTTCAGCCCTGTTTAATTAGATTTTCTTTAAGTTTCTTACTGAGATATAACAGTGTTCACCATTTTTGAAGTAGACTTCACGCTCTTTCGAAATCACTTCTTCGATGTTATTGCGATTGATGACATAACTGTTGTGGCAACGAAAGAAGCGGTCATCTAATTGACTTAAATCTTTTAAATTGCCATAAAACTCAATTTGACGGTTATCTAAATGCGCAATTAAGCGATGTGATTTAGCAGAAGATTCAAAGAACATGACATCATCATAATTGACATAAACAGAATTGCTGCCACGTTTCAGTTCGATTGTTTCAAGACTAGATTCTTTTGAAAGCAGCTGTAGTCTCGTTAAGGCTGTTTCTATACAATCGATAATTCTAGATTTCATTTCTGAAGGGTCATCCTTAAAGATAAAGTCCATAGCTGCTACTTTATAAACAAAAGTAAGGTAAGTAAGTTCACTATGACTAGTAATAAAGATAATGCTGCCGACAGAATCATAATTTCTCAGTTCACTGCCAAGTTTAATACCGTTAATATCAGAATCTAGTTGAATATCTAAGAAGTAACAACAAATTTCATTAGTAGCCTTAGCGAATTCTAATACTTCATAAGGATCACCTGTTGATAGCGCAACTTCTAAAGGTTTTTCTTCAATCATAATATAGTTTTCAATGATGGATTCAATGTGTTCACGTTGTTGTACATCATCTTCGCATATAATAATCTTCACGTTTATTTCACATCCTCGTGCTCTGTATTCATGATTTCAAGTTTTTGTATAAAGTAATGATTTTCAATCACTGTATCTAATAAGACATTATCTGTTTGATCTATAATTTCTCTTAATGTTGATAGCCCTAAACCTCGATTTGGACCTTTAGTAGAAAAGTTTTCTTTAAACAGTTCATGAACTTTAGGTATATCTTTCGCACATTTATTCATCACAATAATCATTACGGCGTCTTCATTTTTCATAAAGCCGATTTGAATTAAAGGATCATCAATTTCAGTGGAAGCTTCAATTGCATTATCTAAAATAATGCCCATTACTCTCGATAAATCAATCATGTCTAATGAAATATGATGTATCTCATCAGGTACTTCAACACTTACTCTGATATTATTTTCTTGTGCTTGAATAATTTTAGTCGTTAATAAACCTTTTAACTCTCGAATTTGTAGACGTTCAAGCCCATTGATTTTAAACGAATTCGTCTGCATATTGTCTTTAAGCGGGACAATATGTTTTTCAAAATAAGCTCTCAAACCTGGCATATCATCATCACGGATATACTCAGACATTGAAAGCAATATATTAACATAATCGTGTCTGAACTTACGCATGTCATTATTAATTTTTTCAATACGTAACGTGTATTTATAATAATTTTCTAGCTCGTCAAGTTGTCTCGTATACTTCAGTTCTCTCAATAGCGTAAAACTGATTACGAAGAATAAGATCACTACTGCGAGAATAAATGAAATGTATAATATAACCATCAATTGTAAGCTCTTAAAAGTGCTAATATTTTTAGGCATAAATGTAAACAAAGAAATGAAAATACTAGCTAAAAAAATAGAAACAACTGATAAATATAACTTGTTGGTTGATAAATAAGACTTTTTTAATTTTTGTATAATAAAACGGACCAGGTAAGCTAATATAAGCGATGTAACTGTAAATAAAAATAAATAAACCGCATAAACAATAATAATATTAGTTTTTTCCTGATCAAGTATTAAGAATGAAGAGATGGCAGAAAGGTTCCCTAAATAAATAATGAGAACACTTCCTACCATAGTCAGAATAGAAT
>NZ_PZGG01000095.1 GCF_003043455.1 Staphylococcus simulans
ATTATATAGTGATGAAGAAATAGATAGAGAAACTTTAATTGCATTAGACAATCTTTTACTCAACAATAATCCGTATGAACATGAGATTGATGAGTATATCCAAATTATTATCAGCAGTCGAGATGAAGAAACCTCTGAGTCATTAAATGAGAAGTTACGAGAGGCTACACGTATTGGTGATTCAGAACTGCAAAAATATTATTTGCAAAAGATTGTCGCTTTAAATCAAAAACGAATGTATTAAAATTTATTAATATATATTTAAAGAGTTTTATTTAAGTAACGCATTGTGTGCTTATATTAATTTCGGGAGGCCTTTTTATGTCTGAAAACCAAGTGAAAGTAGTAAAAAAACAAACCATCGATCCGACATTAACTTTGGAAGATGTAAAAAAACAATTATTAGATAAAGGGAAAAAAGAAGGTCATTTAAGCCATGAAGAAGTTGCAGAAAAACTGCAAAACTTCGATATGGACTCTGATCAAATGGATGAGTTCTTTGAACAATTAAATGACAATGATATAAATCTTATTAATGAAAAAGATAGTTCTGATACAGACGAAAAACTTAATCCTAATGATTTAAGTGCACCTCCAGGTGTTAAAATCAATGACCCAGTGCGTATGTATTTGAAAGAAATTGGGCGTGTTGATTTATTAAACGCACAAGAAGAAATCGAACTTGCGAAACGTATCGAACAAGGTGATGAAGTTGCTAAAGCAAGACTGGCAGAAGCAAACTTACGTTTAGTCGTCAGCATTGCCAAAAGATATGTAGGACGCGGTATGTTGTTCTTAGATTTAATCCAAGAAGGTAATATGGGGTTAATTAAAGCCGTTGAAAAATTCGACTTCAGTAAAGGGTTCAAGTTTTCTACGTATGCAACTTGGTGGATTCGTCAAGCAATCACACGTGCTATCGCTGACCAAGCACGTACAATCAGAATTCCAGTGCATATGGTTGAAACAATTAATAAATTGATTCGTGTACAACGTCAATTATTACAAGACTTAGGTCGTGATCCAGCACCAGAAGAAATTGGTGAAGAAATGGACTTACCACCAGAAAAAGTACGTGAAATCTTAAAAATTGCCCAAGAGCCTGTTTCATTAGAAACACCGATTGGTGAAGAAGATGACAGTCACTTAGGAGATTTCATCGAAGACCAAGAAGTACAAAGCCCATCTGATCATGCAGCGTACGAACTATTGAAAGAACAATTAGAAGATGTTTTAGATACACTAACTGATAGAGAAGAAAATGTATTAAGATTACGTTTCGGTCTTGATGATGGACGTACAAGAACACTTGAAGAAGTTGGTAAAGTATTCGGTGTTACAAGAGAACGTATTCGTCAAATCGAAGCTAAAGCACTTAGAAAGCTAAGACATCCAAGCCGTAGCAAACGCCTTAAAGACTTTATGGATTAATTAAGTAAAAATAGCGAGACAATGAGCTGATAATGTTTGGCTGACGAAGGCAAGGAAGTATGTAATGACCTACAGTCAATCGAATATAATGCTTGTTGTCTCGCTCTTTTATTAGAGGAGCACAAAGTGATGATTTTAAACCAACGACTTACCGCAGTGAGTAAATATATAACTGGAAATGTATTAGCTGATATCGGTTCTGATCATGCATACTTACCAATCTATGCGATTGAAAATGAATTATGTACTTCTGCGATTGCTGGAGAAGTAGTCAAAGGACCTTATCAAGCCGCCGTTGATAACGTTAAAAAATATAGCATGCAAAATAGAATTGATGTTAAACTGGGAGATGGATTAAATGTCCTGGAAAAAACGAACAACGTGAATACTATTACAATATGCGGGATGGGCGGCCCACTGATTGCAGAAATACTACAAAATGGAAAAGAAAAGCTTTTGAATCAACCGCGCTTGGCCTTACAAAGTAATATTCAAACATCTGCAATAAGACGCACATTGATGCAGTTGAATTACAATATTGTAGAAGAAGAGATTATTGAAGAAAAAGGTCATATTTATGAAATTGTAATAGCAGAATATGGTCATAAAGCATTGGATGAATTAGAGTTAAAATTCGGTCCGGTTTTAATGAATTCAAAATCACCTTTATTTATAAAAAAATGGGATAGAGAATTAGAAGCATTAAAAAATATCCAATCACACTTGGATAGTAATAAGCATCAAAGCCGCTTAGAAGAAATTAATCATGAGATAAAATTAATTCAAGAGGTGTTACAATGAAAACTTCAGAATTACTAAACATTTTAAATAGGCATGTTCCTTTTTCTTCCGCTGAAAGTTGGGACAATGTCGGCTTATTAATTGGTGATAATCAACAAGAAATAACAGGTATACTTACAGCATTGGACTGTACAATGGAAGTAGTAAACGAAGCAATTGAAAAAAACATCAATACAATTATTGCCCATCATCCGCTTATCTTTAAAGGTGTAAAGAATATTAATGAACAAGGGTATGGCGCAATTATTCGTCGTCTAATACAGCACAATATTCAATTGATTGCTTTGCATACAAATCTAGATGTATATCGTTATGGCGTTAACGCGATGCTTTCACAACAAATCGGACTCGAAAATATTGAAATTTTAGAACCGCAACAAACAAACTATTTTAAAGTTCAAGTATTTATCCCTGAAGAAGATGTCGAAACATTTAAAGATAAAATGAATGAGGAAGGTTTTGCATCTGAAGGCGATTATGAATATTGTTTCTTTTCAACAAAAGGTGCTGGACAATTTAAACCAGTTGCAAATGCACAACCGCATATTGGTGAATTAGATCAAATTGAAACAGTGGAAGAAGTTAAGGTTGAATTCATGATTCAGAACCATGAACGTACAAAAGCAGAGTATTACATCAATGCATTACATCCATATGAAACACCAGTTTACGACTTTATACCATTAACTAAGACGCTAGAACATGGTTTAGGTATGATAGGAGAATTACCTGAACAAACAACTTTAAAATCATTAGCTATTTCAATTAAAGAACAATTAAATATACCAAGTGTTCGCTTTACAGGTAATCCGAATGCATTGGTATCGAAAGCAGCGATAATCGGTGGTTCTGGTATTGGCTATGAAAAATTCGCACATCATAAAGGCGCTGATGTCTTTATTACTGGTGATATCAAACACCACGATGCATTAGATGCTGAAACAGAAGGTTATAACTTAATCGATATTAATCATTATAGTGAATATGTTATGAAAGATGGTTTGAAATCATTACTAAAAGAATGGATTAGCAATGATGAACTAACTATTGAAGCTTCAACTTTAAATACAGATCCATTCAACTATGTATAAAAACTAAAAAAGGAGGGATTTTAATGGCCACACAACACCCATTTGAACAATTTGATTTAAGTCCTCAACTTATAGACGCAGTAGCTGACTTAAATTTTAATCAGCCAACCGAAATCCAACAAAGAGTAATTCCTAAAATCATAAAAGGTCAAAATATTATTGGGCAATCACAAACTGGTACAGGAAAGTCTCATGCATTCTTACTACCATTGATGGAAAAAATTGATACTACAATTCAAGAACCTCAAGCTATTGTAGTTGCACCTACTAGAGAGTTAGCTCAACAACTCTATAATGCAGCACATCACTTAGCCCAATTTAAAAATGATGTAAAAGTTACATTGTTTATCGGAGGAACTGACTTCGAACGTGATAAACAACGTTGCAATGTCCAACCTCAATTAGTCATTGGTACACCAACCCGTATTAATGATTTATCAAAAGACGGTACATTACATGCGCATCTAGCACAATATTTAGTAGTAGATGAAGCTGATTTAATGATTGATTTAGGGTTAATAGAAGACGTAGACCATATCGCTGCGCGATTAGATGATAGTGCACATATTGCTGTATTCAGTGCTACGATTCCAAAATCATTACATCCATTCTTGAACAAATATTTAAATCAACCAGAATTTATTGAAGTGGATAGTAAAACCCAAAATAAGAAAAACATTGATTTCTACTTGATTCCAACAAAAGGTTCATCAAAATTGGATAAAACTAAAGCTTTGATTGAAATTATCAATCCATATTTATGCCTTATTTTCTGCAATAGCAGAGAAAACGCAGATGAATTGGCAGAAGCATTAACCGCAGAAGGTTTAAAAATTGGTATGATTCATGGTGGACTCAGTCCAAGAGAAAGAAAACAACAAATGAAACGAATCCGTAATTTGGACTTCCAGTTTGTAATCGCAAGTGATCTAGCGTCTAGAGGTATTGATATTGAAGGTGTCAGTCATGTAATTAACTATGATGTACCTAAAGATATTGATTTCTTTACGCACCGCGTTGGCAGAACTGGTAGAGGTCAATATAAAGGCGAAGCATTTACTTTATATACACCAGATGAAGAATATTTAATTGCTGAGATAGAGAAAAAAGGTTATAAATTCCAAGATGTCGATATTAAAAATGGCGAACTCAAAGAAATTAAAGCCCATAATACAAGACAAACACGTAAGAACAAAGATGATCACTTAACGACTCAAGTGAAACAACAAGTTAAACGTGGTAATAAGAAAAAAGTTAAACCAGGATACAAGAAAAAGTTCAAGAGAGAACTAGAAAATTTGAAACGACAAGAACGAAAAAAATATAGCAAACGTCAAAACAGACAACAAAGAAAAAATAAGTAAAGGCTAGGTGGACAGATTGTTAATTGGTTCTCATGTTCCGATGAATGGTAAAAAAATGTTGCTGGGTTCAGCAGAAGAAGCACATAGATTAGGCGAAAAAACATTTATGATTTATACTGGTGCGCCTCAAAACACGAGAAGAAAAGATATATCAGAATTGAACATCGAAGCAGGTCACGAAGCTATGAAAGAATATGGTCTTTCTAACATCGTGGTACACGCACCTTACATTATAAATATTGCTAACACACAAAAACCACATGTGTTTGACTTAGGTGTTGAATTCTTACAAAAAGAAATTGAACGTACAGAAGCAATTGGTGCAAAAGATATCGTCTTGCATCCAGGTTCACATGTAGGTGTTGGTTCTGAAGCTGGAATTAAAAAAATCATCGAAGGATTAAATGAAGTTCTGACAAATGAAAATGATGTCAGAATCGCTTTAGAAACAATGGCAGGTAAAGGATCTGAAGTAGGACGTACTTTTGAAGAGTTAGCACAAATTATAGACGGTGTAAATCATAACGAAAGGTTATCAATTTGTTTTGATACGTGTCATACTCATGATGCCGGTTATGATGTTAAAAATGATTTCGACGGTGTCCTTGAAGAATTCGATAAAATTATAGGACTAGACCGTATTAAAGTCCTTCACGTAAATGACAGTAAAAATGAAGTCGGTGCCCACAAAGACCGACATGAAAATATTGGTTTCGGTCATATCGGGTTTGATGCATTGAATTATATCGTACATCACGAAGTGTTTGAAAACATTCCAAAAATCTTAGAAACACCGTTTGTCGGTGAAGATAAGAAGAATAAGAAACCACCATATAAACATGAAATTGAAATGTTGGAAAGTCAAACTTTCAACCCTGATTTAAAAAATATTATTATGAGTGAATAATCTTATTTAGAGTAAACATGTAATTAAAAGACAAAGCATGCTTTGTCTTTTAATTTTACATACTCAATCGTAAGCATTACAATTTACATATTATTTATTCAAGGTTATATTTATAGCGAGGTGAAGATATGTCTACCCCAGTTTTTGAATTGAAAAATATAAACTATTATTTTGGAAACAAACAAGTACTGGAAAACATAAACATTAAAATATATAAAGGCGATTTTTTAGCGATTGTCGGACCAAATGGGGCAGGTAAATCTACATTAC
>NZ_PZGG01000096.1 GCF_003043455.1 Staphylococcus simulans
TCATTATACCTTTTAAAGTATAGTTCGTTAAATAATAAAAAGTCAAAGCCAATGTACAATTGACTTTGACTTAAATTTTTAAGAAGCCGCTTTTTTCTGTATTAAGTTAAAGCTGCTCTTATGAGAAAGCATGCACTTATTTATTATCTTTGTTGTCATCATCTTTAACTTCAGTGAAATCTGCATCTTCAACATCACTGTTGTTTGAAGCATCTCCACCTTGTTGTTGTTCTTGTGCTTGTTGTGCTTGTTGATATACTTTCATTGATAAATCTTGAACGATTTTTTCAAGTTCTTCTTTTTTAGCTTTGATATCTTCTAAATCGTCGCCTTCAAGCGCTTTTTTCAACTCTTCTTTTTTATCTTCAGCTTGTTTTTTGTCTTCTTCGCCAATGTTGTCAGCTAAGTCTTTTAATGTTTTTTCAACTTGGAATACTAAGCTGTCAGCTTCGTTACGTAAGTCACTTTCTTCACGACGTTTTTTATCTGCTTCAGCATTTTGTTCTGCATCTTTAACCATTTGATCGATTTCGTCATCTGAAAGAGCAGAGCTTGATTCAATTGTGATATTTTGCTCTTTGTTTGTACCTAAGTCTTTAGCAGTAACGTTTACAATACCGTTTTTGTCGATATCAAATGTTACTTCGATTTGTGGTACGCCACGTGGAGCTGGTGGAATATCAGTTAATGAGAAGCGTCCTAATGTTTTGTTATCTGAAGCCATTGGACGTTCACCTTGTAATACGTGAATATCTACAGCTGGTTGGTTATCTGCTGCTGTTGAATAAACTTGTGATTTAGATGTCGGGATAGTTGTATTACGTTCGATTAATGTGTTCATACGGCCACCCATAATTTCAATACCTAATGATAATGGTGTAACGTCTAGTAATACAACGTCTTTAACGTCACCAGAGATAACGCCACCTTGGATAGCTGCACCCATTGCTACTACTTCGTCAGGGTTAACACTTTTGTTTGGTTCTTTACCGATTTCTTTTTTAACTGCTTCTTGAACAGCTGGAATACGAGTAGAACCACCAACAAGGATAACTTCATCGATATCTTTGCTTGTTAAGCCAGCATCTTTTAATGCTTGACGAGTAGGTTCCATTGTACGACGTACTAAATCATCTGAAAGCTCTTCGAATTTAGAACGTGTAAGTGTTAATTCTAAGTGTAATGGACCACTTTCTCCAGCAGAAATGAATGGTAATGAAATTTGAGTTTGTGATACACCAGATAAGTCTTTTTTAGCTTTTTCAGCTGCATCTTTTAAACGTTGCAATGCCATTTTATCTTGTGATAAATCGACACCGTTTTCTTTTTTGAATTCTGAAACTAGATAGTCAATGATAACTTGGTCAAAGTCGTCACCACCAAGTTTGTTGTCACCTGCTGTTGATAATACTTCGAATACACCGTCGCCTAATTCAAGGATTGAAACGTCGAAAGTACCGCCACCAAGGTCGAATACTAATACTTTTTCGTCTTGGTCAGTTTTATCTAAACCGTAAGCTAATGCTGCTGCTGTTGGTTCGTTGATAATACGTTCAACTTCTAAACCAGCGATTTTACCAGCATCTTTAGTTGCTTGACGTTCAGCATCATTGAAGTAAGCTGGTACAGTAATAACTGCTTTATCTACTTTATCTCCTAAATAGCTTTCTGCAGTGCTTTTTAAGTTTTGAAGAATCATTGCAGAAATTTCTTGTGGAGTATATGATTTTCCATCAACGTCTACTTTGTGATCTGTACCCATTTCACGTTTGATTGATTGAATAGTATTAGGGTTTGTAATTGCTTGTCGTTTAGCAACTTCACCTACTTGAGTTTCACCATTTTTGAATGCTACAACTGATGGAGTTGTACGTGCACCTTCTGGATTTTGAATAACTTTTGGTTCGTCGCCTTCTAAAACAGACACGCATGAATTTGTTGTACCTAAGTCAATTCCGATAATTTTACCCATAACTAATAATTCCTCCTAATAACATTTGTTGTATATTTCATCAGTTATAATTATTGATTTACTTTAACCATTGAAGGTCGTAATACACGGTCCTTCAATTTATAACCTGTTTGAAGCTCTTGTGTAACTTCACCTGATTCATATGAATCATCGTTGTCTTGCATTACGGCTTGATGGAAGTTTGGATCAAATTGTTGTCCTAAAGCTTCTATTTTCTCAAGACCGTTTTCTTCTAGTGCGCGTAATAAGCTTTCATAAACCATTTGTACCCCTTTTTGGAGAGATTTAAATGATTCATCATCACCTTCTATTTGTAACGCGCGCTCAATATTGTCTATTGTAGGCAAGATATCCGTTAAAACACCCTGAGCTTGATATGTTTTTAATGTTTGATTTTCTTTTTGAATACGTCTCTTATAGTTTTCAAACTCTGCATAAAGACGTAAATATTTTTCTTCTTGTTCTTTTAACTCATCTTTTAGTTGTTGGATTTCATTCTCTTCTTGATTCTCTTCAGAATCATTTTGAACGTTTTCAGTATTCTCAGTTGATTGAGTATCTTCTTCAGTATTTGAATTTACAGTTGCATCTTCATTCTCAGCAACTTCTTCATTGTTAACTGATTGGTCTTTTTCTGCCATTTTCTGTCCTCCAATACATTTCAAAACTATATTTTATATAGTAGTTGAATTACATTTTGATAACGCATAGCGGTCGGTCCAATAACAGCTATGTGTCCTTTAAGATGTTCATCAATATGATAATCACTCATCACAATAGAAATGTCTTCTAGGCCATTATCAATTTCTTTACCTATTTTGACATCAATTCCAGAATGATTATCTTTTTCGAACAGTTTCAATATCTTATTGGACTCTAAATATTGAAGAATTTGTTGTATTGAACTCACATTCTGTTCATTCAATGTATCAATTAAATTTGATTTACCCCCAAGGTAGATATCTTTCTTACTATCGTTAACCCTTTGATATAGCAAATCAGTTAATTGACGAATTGTTGTGATGTCACTTGAATGTTCCATTGCTTCATCTACAAAACTTTTATTGTTATAAAGTTCTTTGATGTAATTCGCTATTTGAATTAAACGCGCTTTAGAAATCTTTTCGTCTACTGCTAATTGTATATGCTCAACATTTCCTGTTTCGAACACAATTACCATAATAACCAAATTAGCGGTTGCGTTAAACAAATGAACATCGCTGATTAAATCTTTCGATTGATTCGGTTTCATTACCAACGTAGTATACTGCGTAAATAATGACAATTCATTTGCATACACACTAAGTGCAGCTGACAAATTGAAATTATATTCCATTAACAGTTTATTTAAACGTTGGTTATTCGTTTCTTTTAGAGGAGAAGTATTTTCCAACAGTTGGTCTACATAGTACCTAAAACCTTTTAATGAGGGCGACCTTCCCGATGATGCATGAGACTTTTCTACTAAACCGAATGATTCTAATTGTTTCATTTCGTTTCTTATAGTAGCTGGACTCACATTAACGTTGTGTCGCTCAATAATTGTTTTAGATCCAACAGGCAGACCATAATCTACATAATCTTCAACAATGGCATTTAATATGCTCAATTGTCTATCTGTAATCATGTTTCCACCTCATTAGCACTCTCTTCTTCCAAGTGCTAATTATAATTTATCAAATTGGTCAAAGTAAGTCAATGTTAAAGCCCTGACCTTTTAAATTTTAATCTAATAGGAAAGCTTCAAAGACTTCATTACCGATAACTTTGCCTCGATCCGTTAATCGAACAGCGTTTTTATCATCGATAATCAGTCCTTTTTCACTCATTTCTTTAATGGCTTCAGCATAGACTTTGTCAATATTTTCATTAAATTTATGATTGAACACTGATTTATTTACCCCTTGATTCATTCGTAAACCTAAAAACATTTGTTCTTCCATTTGTTCGCGATGAGTTGGCGTTGTCTGATGTAAAATTGGACGTTCACCATTTCTAATCTTCTTAATATAATGATTAACCGGATTGACATTTGAATATCTTACACCATTAACGTAACCACTTGCGCCTGCACCAAAGCCGTAATACCCTTCATTCTTCCAATAAACTTTATTATGTTCAGATTCATGGCCGGGTTGACCAAAATTCGATATTTCATATTGATGCATAGAAGAATGATGAATTTTATCTAGCAATAGCTCATACATTTCTTCTCCTACATCTTCGTTAGGAAGTTTTAGCTTACCCTTTCTATATAAATTATAAAATTGAGTTTTAGGTTCAAGAATTAAGCCATAACTCGAAATATGATTAATATCCATTGATAACGCAATATCTAAACTATCTTCAAATTGTTTAAGTGTTTGACCAGGAAGATGATACATCAAATCAAGGCTGATGGAATTTATTTGATATTGATTTGCAAGTTCAACAGCGTTATAGATATCTGCAGTATTATGTGTACGCCCTAGCACCTTTAACAAATCTTGATCAAATGTTTGCACACCCATCGAGATACGGTTAACACCATAATCTTTTAAAAGCTTAATTTTCGAAGGTGTAAGTTCATCTGGATTTGCTTCAAATGAGTATTCTCCCGAGATGTTAAAATGTTCGTTAATAGCTTTTAATAAACGTTCAAGCTGTTCATCGCTTAAAGCTGTGGGTGTACCACCACCTACAAACATTGTTTTTAATGCTCGATTATCCGCTGTTTTAAATTCTTCAATTAAAGAATCTAAATATTCATCCACTGGTTGATTCTGTATAAAATATTTATTGAAATCGCAGTAAGTACAAATTCTGACACAAAATGGTATATGAATATATGCACTTTCAACTTTCATATTTTCGCCTCGCTTTTAGGACAAAACTCAAAATAAAAAGCTGGGACATGAGAGTCCCAACCTTATTTTAATCTTCATCCATTTTTAATACTGCTAAGAAAGCATCTTGAGGTATTTCGACATTACCTACTGCCTTCATTTTTGCTTTACCTGCTTTTTGTTTTTCTAATAATTTACGTTTACGGCTGATATCTCCGCCATAACATTTCGCAAGTACGTTTTTACCCATAGATTTAATATTCGTACGAGCAATAATTTTATGACCAACTGCGGCTTGTACCGGCACTTCGAATTGTTGTCTAGGGATTAATGTTTTTAATCTTTCAACCAGTGCTTTGCCTCGTTCATATGCAAATTCTTTATGAACAATAAAACTTAAAGCATCTACTTTATCACCATTAAGTAAGATATCCATTTTAACTAAGTCACTTTCTTTATAACCGATAAGCTCATAATCAAATGAAGCATATCCTTTTGTATTTGATTTTAATTGGTCGAAGAAATCAAATACTACTTCTGAAAGTGGAATTTCGTAAATAATATTGACACGAATAT
>NZ_PZGG01000097.1 GCF_003043455.1 Staphylococcus simulans
ACGATTAACTACCGAGTTTTCCATATCCGGATGTGTAATAATAACTAATTTTCGCATCGTCGCACTCCTTTGATATTCTTCAAACACTCGAAATGATTATAACTTTTAAACTTTTCTTTTTCCATATGCTTCACAAAAATTACGAACATTTTCCATTAAAAAACTGTTAACCACAGTCTGTGATTAACAGTTCATCTATTATTTTGCTTCCCTGATTTCCTCAGCTAATTTATCACTATATCCAAAGAACCAAGTCAATACAAAGGCTGTCGCAAATGAAATCACTAATACTAATAAATACAATGGCAATTGGCCGATATCTTTTAGGAATAATAAGATACCTGGCAAGACTGTAATAGCCATACCAGATGCTTTTAAGTGGAATAGTGCTGCGAAGAATCCACCTACTGCACCACCGATCAAACCACAAACAAATGGTTTAAAGTAACGTAAGTTCACCCCGAAAATCGCAGGTTCTGTAATACCAAGTAGCGCTGAAAATGCTGAAGGTAATGCCAACGCTTTTAATTTTGCTTTTTTCGTTTTAAGTCCCACCGCAACAGCTGCTGCAGCTTGTGCTGTCATCGCTGCTGAAATAATCGGGTTGAATTCATTGTAATGGAATTTTTCTAATAACTGAATTTCCATGAAGTTAAAGATGTGATGTACACCAGTTACCACGATAATTTGTTGGAAGAACCCAATTAATAGTCCTGCGATACCAAACGGTAAAGCAAGTACCCATTCTGTTCCTGACAATATGATAGTTTCAATTGAATGGAATACTGGACCAATCACAAACAACCCTAAAGTAATCATCACAAGTAAGACTAAGAATGGTGTCACAATTAAATCAATCGCATCAGGAATACGTTTTCTCAATGCTTTTTCAAATTTAGCACCAATCAAACCGACAAAGAACGCAGGTAATACTGAACCTTGATAACCGACAATCGGTATAAATCCAAAGAATTTGATAGCTTCTGCTGAACCATCACCTACTTCATATGCATTAGGTAATGCAGGATTTACAAGCATTAAACCTAATACGATACCTAACACTGGACTTCCACCAAAGACTTTAAAGGCACTCCAAGCAACTAAAGCAGGCAGAAATGCAAAGGCAGTATCTGTCAGCACTTGAGTGAACAAAATAAAGTTTTGTGGGATATCTTTAGCTGTCATGCCCATCCAACTTAAAATTTGGTCGTTCATTACTACACCACGTAATCCCATAAACAGACCCGTCGCAACTAAGACTGGAATAATAGGTACGAAAACATCACCGAACACACGGATCGCACGTTGGAATGCATTGCCTTGTTTTGCACCCGCTTCTTTAACCTCAGATTTCGAACCGCCCTCTACACCTAATTTTGTAATTTCATTATAAATCTTATTAACGGTACCGGTTCCAAAAATAATTTGAAATTGCCCCGAGTTATAGAAGGCACCCTTCACTTTTTCAATCTCTTCAACTTCTGCTTGGTTTACCTTTTCTTTATCTTTGACCATGATTCTTAAACGTGTCGCACAATGAGCAAGAGATTGAATATTTTCTTCTCCACCCACTGCTTGAATAACCGCTTCTGCTATTTTCTTATCACTCATTACTTTTCACCTCTCATAAAAGTTGTCGTTTGTGTTTGTGTCGGCAGACTGTCTATCGCACCATAGGCAGTTGTCGTAAGTGCGCCGACCGCATTCGCAAATTTTAAAAATTGTTGACTTTCTTCAAAAAGCTTCTGCTTACCATGTGTTAACAATTGATAGTTGATCGCACCGATAAAGGCATCACCTGCACCAGTCGTATCTAAAACTTCCACACTAAAACCTGGCTCTTGTGCAATTAAACCTTCTTTTGTATAAAGCGCAGCACCTGCTTTGCCTTCTGTATAAATAACAGCTTCTACATTTCCTTTAAAAAGCGAATCTATTGCTGCTTGTTTATCTTTGATACGTGTAATAAATTCCAATTCCTCATCTGAAATTTTGACAATATGAGCTTTGGGTATAAATTCTAATACAGTATGATGTAATGCATCTAAATCATCCCACAGCGGAAAACGTAAGTTCGGATCAAATACAACCGTACCTTTTGCTTCTAACATTTGATCAATTAAAACACGGTGTGTTGCTTTCATGGGACAATCTACTAAATCAACTGAACAAAAATGCAGAATATCCGTCTCATCAAATGATAATTCTGTTAACTGATCAGCTTCCAACAACATATCTGCTGAAGGTTTACGATAAAACGCAAAGTCTCGTTCACCTGCTGCAGTTAAACTGACAAATGCGAGTGCTGTATTCGCTTGTGTCGTGTGTTTCAAATACTGTGTATCAACACCGACATCATTGAGTTTATCTTCTATTTTCTCACCAAAAGCATCGTCACCAACTTGTGTAATCACAGCCGCATTGCCACCTAATTTTGCGACACAACTTGCCACATTCGTAGGTGCACCACCGACTTGCGGTGAAAATTGAGTGACTTCTTTTAATTTCGCATCACGTTCACTAGGGATAAAATCTATTAATGCTTCTCCAACTGCATATAATTTATTCATGATTACCCTCTTTTCATTTCATATTGTTTCGTTTCTAATTTAACTGTTCCTGACTGTGTTGAAAATTGACAAGACTGATAAGCCGCTTTAGGAAACAGTCTAGACGTCATCACATGTGTACCTTCATTAATGAAGACTTCTATACTTGAAGTATCTATAAAAATCTTTAATGTTTGTAAATCCTCATTTAACTGTATACTTCTTTTTTGATTATCTTGATTGCTTGGTAATTCACCACTTTGACTACGATCTAATTCAAAAATTCCTGTATTGTTATCATAGGTCATTTTGACAATTTCATCGACTTGATTAGTAAAAATCATACTTAAGACATCCGCTTCATTTTCTAAGATTGAAATGTTAACTTCTGAACAATCTGGTTGAATTAAATCTAAAGCAGTATGGTCATGAGAAACTTCAAGCGTTGCTTTTTTACTGCGACCTCTCAATTTTTCTACATCTGGATGTACCGTTTGGATTAATGTATCCTCTTTTACTTTCAATACCCTCGGTAAAGTCAGACAATGTGCCCAGTTATAAACATCTGTTGGATAAGTTATGTCTGGCAAACCCATCCATCCGATTAAAACACGTTCGCCTTCTTTAGATATTGTAGTTTGCGGCGCATAGAAATCAAAGCCATGGTCTAACTCTACAAACCCATGATGTTTCATTTCTAATGTCTCTAAATCGAAATCTCCGACGATATAACCAGATTGATAGATATTACGACAATTCATCCCATCTGGTTCTAAACCTTGCGGACAAAATATCAAAACATCTTTATTTCCTAACTTAAATAAGTCTGGGCATTCCCACATATATCCGAAATCAGATAAACCTGTTTCGATTTCTCCGAGTAAATGAAACTTAAACGATGTATCACCTTGATAGATTAATGCTCGTCCTGATTGTTCTGTCGTTTGTGCACCAATCACAAAATAATAATCTTCATTTTCTTTCCATACTTTCGGATCTCTGAAATGGTCAGTATAACCCTGTGGCGAACCTTCAATCAGCGGTTGCTTATCCTCCACTTGAAAGTCGTCATTTAATGTTGCCGCCATTTGATAAGGTACACGTTCCCAATCTTTTGTCCTGTGATTACCAGTATAAAATAGATACAGCTGCTCTCCAATTTGTATACTAGATCCACTGTATGCACCATGCGAATCGTATGTAGTATCAGGATAGACGACTGGTCCTTTATTCTCAAAATGAACTAAATCATCAGAAACAACGTGGTACCAATATTTCAAACCATGGACAGGTCCTAACGGATACCATTGATAAAACAAATGATATTGTCCTTTAAAGTAAATAAATCCATTCGGATCATTCAATAGTCCTGAAACAGGCTGAATATGAAAATGTTGCCGCCATGGCGATTGATTTACTTTGTGTGTCATACTTTCAAAAGCTTCATTTGAAATTGAAGATAAACCGCGATATCGTTCTTCGCGTGTCCATTCCATATAACCACTCCCTTCTTTTTTGGAACCGGTTCCAAAATATTATGTGAATAAAACGCTTTCATAAACATTTTACTCATTGCTTAAAGAGAAGTCAATACTGTTATTTTTAATAAACTCGAAATTCATTACTTCTATTTGTTCAATCGCTTCACCATTTATAATGCGGATTAAATTTTGTGCAGCAGTTTCACCTGTTTGTTTATAAGGAAAGCTGATTGTCGCAAGTGATGGCGTAACGATTGAAGTCGTATCATAGCCGCCAAATCCAGCTATAGACAGTTCATTCGGTACTTGAATGTGTTGTTGATGAGCTGCTTTTAACGTTCCTAACGCAATATTATCGGTCCCGCATATTAACGCATCATATTTAGAAACTAATTGATTTGCAGCGGTAACAGCTTGTTGTAAATCAAAGGTTGTGTAATAAACATCAGGTGTTTGATTATAATGTTTTAGACCTGTTAGCACACCATTTTTTCGTTCAATGCCGACAGCTTTATCATATTCATCGACACCTAAATATGCGATGCGTTCGAAGTTTTGTTGACCGAACAACTCACCTATCGTCCGGCCTGCTTCAAAGTCATTTTGGATGACTGACGGTACCTGTTCATCTGATTGCCCTACTAATATCACTGGTGCTTTGATATCATGTATCGCTTCAATATGTTGCTTGGTAATTTGTGTGGCGATTAGTAAAATACCATCTACTTTATTTTTATTAAGGGTATATAACGCTTCTATTTCTTGTTCAATACTTTGACTCGTATTAACAATCAGTGTTTGGTATTTAATTTCACGCAAGTACGTATCTGCACCTTCAAGAATCTGGTTGGCCGCATAGGAATCAAGCCTAGGAATAATCGCACCAATCATGAATGTACGTTTTGCTTTTAACGATTGCGCAAACTGATTAGGTGAATAGCCTGTTTCTTGTACGATTTTATCTATTTTGTCTTTGGTTTTTTGACTGACTGATCCGCCATTTAAGTATCGAGACACAGTGCTTTTTGACACTTTAGCCATCGCTGCGATATCTGAAATATTCACGTACACCCTCCTCCCTTTTATAAATTCTAGTCATTTAATATGTATTATAAAATACTTATCCAAATTTTCTACTTGTGCTTATTATAATC
>NZ_PZGG01000098.1 GCF_003043455.1 Staphylococcus simulans
GTGGAAATGACACTGATTGAAAAAGATGAAAAATATTACAAAGTTCTATACTTATAGTCTAAAAGGTTACCTATTACCGTTTACAACGATATTTTTTATGATTTTTATTCTTATTTTGACTTCCTATAGCTATCAATATAGCTTAAAATTAAAGACAATACACAACCTTAACATCTACTATAAACAACAACTAGAACAAATTGTTGAGAAGGATGATAAATATGAAAAACAAGGAAGTTAAAAAAGAACCCATCATTTTCATAGGGTTTATGGGAACAGGTAAGACAACTTTAGGAAAATATATTGCCGAAAAAGAGGGGAAAAGCTTTATCGATTTAGATGAATTGATTGAATTTCGAACTAATCAATCCATCCCCGAAATCTTTAAATCACAAGGAGAACTCGGTTTTAGAAAATTGGAAGCACAATATCTACAGGAAGCTATTAATGAGTATGATGTCATTTCTACTGGCGGCGGTGTGATTGAAAGTGCTGATTCTATGGAAATTTTATCTCACTATAAATTTATTATTTGGTTAGATGCAAGCATTCAACTTATATTCGATAGAATTAAAAATGATAGTAATCGACCCAACGCTGCAAATAAAGCATTCGATGAATTAAAAAGGTTGTATTTATCAAGGGTTTCACGATATAATGAAATCGCATTCAGCAGAATGGATACAGAAAATGACTTAAAAATATTACATCAAAATTTGATGAATATGATTATAGCGAATGATCAGTATTGGAGAGAATGAATGACCAAAACATTATAACTATTTTGGTTAGGATTCATCGCCGAAGGTGCAAGATGTTATATCGAATCTCTCAGGCAAAAGGATAATACTGTGACGCATTCCTGAAGGTAACTACAGGATAGCAATTGGTTTTGCTATCCTGTTTTTAATATTTAATCACATATAGGGGGTTGCAAGATGTCAAACGACTTAAAAAAGACACCATTATACGACCGTTTTATTGAAAGCGGAGCAAAAATTGTAGAATTCGGTGGATGGGCAATGCCTGTTCAATTTTCTAGTATCAAAGAAGAACATAACGCAGTAAGGGAAGTTATGGGAATCTTTGACGTCAGCCATATGGGCGAAGTATTAATTGAAGGCAAAGATGCATCAGAATTCATTCAATATGTGCTTTCAAATGATACTGACCAATTATCAGACAACAAAGCGCAATACACTGCACTTTGTAATGAAAAAGGCGGCGTGATTGATGATTTAATCACTTATAAATTAGATGATAATAAGTTTTTACTAGTGGTTAATGCTGCAAATACAGATAAAGACTATGAGTGGATTAAGTCTCACTCAGATAAATTCGATGTAAATGTCGAAAATGTTTCAGATCAATACGGTCAACTAGCAGTTCAAGGACCAAAAGCTCGTGATTATGTTGCAAGCTTAGTTGATGTAGATGTTTCTGAAATGAAACCATTCGAATTCAAAAAAGACGTTAAAATCTTTGGGAAAAATGTCATCTTATCTCAATCAGGTTATACTGGTGAAGATGGTTTTGAAATTTATTGCGATTCTAAAGATGTCGTAGATATTTGGGATGGTCTTTTAGAAAATGCAGATTTAAAACCAGCTGGATTAGGCGCTCGCGATACACTTCGTTTAGAGGCTGGCTTACCTTTACATGGCCAAGAATTATCAGAAGATATCACACCTTATGAAGGTGGAATCGCATTCGCTGCTAAACCATTGATTGAAGCAGACTTCATCGGAAAAGAAGTATTGAAAGACCAAAAAGAAAATGGAGCAAAACTTAGATCAGTTGGTTTAGAAATGATTGAAAAAGGTATCCCAAGAACTGGCTATGATGTGCTAGACTTAGAGGGTAACAAAATTGGGCAAGTTACATCTGGTACGCAATCGCCAGCAACTGGAAAAGGCATTGCATTAGCAATGATTGACCGTGATGAATTCGAAATGGGCAAAGAAGTCATCGTTCAAGTAAGAAAGCGTCAAGTCAAAGCTAAAATTGTCAAGAAAAATCAAATCAGTAAATAATTTAATGAAGGGGTGGCAGTGGTGAGTCATCGTTATATACCATTAACTGAAAAAGACAAGAAAGAAATGTTAGAAACAATCGGCGCAAGCTCAATTGAAGAGTTATTCGGAGATGTGCCAAAAGAAATTTTATTAGATAGAGAGTTAGATATTCCAAATGGAGAAGATGAAACTACTTTATTCAAACGTCTTAGCAGAGTTGCTAATAAAAACATTACAAAAGAAGATCATACTTCATTCTTAGGTGCAGGTGTTTACGACCATTACGCACCAGCTGTTGTAGATGCTATGATTTCACGTTCAGAATTCTATACAGCATATACGCCTTATCAACCTGAAATCTCACAAGGGGAACTTCAAGCAATCTTTGAATTCCAAACTCTAATTTGTGAACTAACAGGTATGGATGTTGCAAACTCATCAATGTATGATGGTATGACAGCATTTGCTGAGGCATGTATTTTAGCACTTAGTCAATCTAAAAAGAATAAAATTGTTGTTTCTAAAGGATTGCATTATCAAGCATTACAAGTACTTCATACTTACTCAAAAGTTAGAAGTGAATATGAAATTGTAGAAGTTGATTTAGATGGTACTGTAACTGATTTAGAAAAATTAGACGCAGCTATCGATGAATATACAGCAGCAGTAGCTGTTCAATATCCTAACTTCTATGGTTCTATTGAAGATTTAGAAAAAGTTAAATCATTTATCAAAAGTAAAAAGACATTATTCATTGTCTATGCAAATCCACTTTCACTTGGCTTGTTAACACCTCCAGGTGAATTCGGTGCAGATATTGTTGTAGGTGATACACAACCATTCGGTATTCCTAGTCAATTCGGTGGACCACACTGTGGTTTCTTTGCAACGACAAAAAAATTGATGCGTAAAATCCCAGGCCGTTTAGTTGGTCAAACAAATGATGACCATGGAAATCGTGGTTTCGTATTAACTCTACAAGCGCGTGAACAACATATCCGTCGTGATAAAGCAACTTCGAACATTTGTTCAAACCAAGCATTAAATGCTTTAGCATCTTCAATCGCTATGTCAGCATTAGGCAAACAAGGTATTCAAGATATTGCTGAGCAAAACTTTGAAAATGCTAACTATGCTAAAAAAGAGTTTGAAAAAGCAGGTGTAGAGGTTTTACCAGGTACATCTTATAATGAGTTCGTTATTAAGTTGAACAAACCTGTTAAAGAAGTAAATGGTCAATTATTAGAAGAGGGTATTATTGGCGGTTTCGATTTAACTGAAATCAATGACGATATGGGACACGCAATGCTAGTTGCGGTCACTGAATTAAGAACAAAAGATGAAATTGATACTTTTGTGAAGAAAGTGGGTGAGATTAATGGTCAGTAAATCAAGTCCATTAATTTTCGAACGTTCAAGAGCAGGAAGATATGCATACTCTCTTCCAAAAAAAGAGATTGATACAAATGCAGTAGAAGAATTATTAGATGATAAATTCATCCGTAAAAATAAAGCAGAATTCCCTGAAGTATCAGAATTAGACTTAGTAAGACACTATACTGAGTTATCTAACAAGAACTTCGGTGTAGATACTGGTTTCTATCCTTTAGGATCATGTACTATGAAGTACAACCCTAAAATCAACGAAAAAGTAGCACGTATCCCTGGGTTTGCGGAAGCACATCCATTACAAGAAGAATCTCAAATTCAAGGTTCTTTAGAAATTATTCATAGTTTACAAGAAGAATTAAAAGAAATTACAGGTATGGATGAAGTAACATTGCAACCTGCTGCAGGTGCGCATGGTGAATGGACAGCATTAATGATTTTCAAAGCATACCATGAAAAAAATGGTGAAGGTCACCGTGACGAAGTAATTGTTCCTGACTCAGCACATGGTACAAACCCTGCTTCAGCAGCTTTCGCTGGTTTCAAATCAGTTACAGTTAAATCTGATGAAAACGGTGAAGTAGACGTTGAAGATTTAAAACGTCTTGTTAACGAAAATACAGCTGCAATTATGTTAACAAACCCAAATACTTTAGGTATTTTCGAACATAACATTATGGAAATCGGTAAAATTGTTCATGATGCTGGCGGTCTATTGTACTATGATGGTGCAAACTTAAACGCGATCATGGATAAAGTAAGACCTGGAGATATGGGCTTTGATGCTGTACATTTAAACTTACACAAAACATTCACTGGGCCTCACGGCGGTGGTGGACCAGGTTCAGGTCCTGTTGGAGTTAAAAAAGAACTTGCTAGCTTCTTACCTAAACCAATGGTAATCAAAGATGGCGACACTTATAAATACGACAATGATATTAAAGATTCTATCGGTCGTGTTAAACCATTCTATGGTAACTTTGGAATCTATTTACGTGCATATACGTACATTAGAACAATGGGTAATATTGGCCTTAAAGAAGTATCAGAAGCTGCTGTTCTTAATGCCAATTACATTAAAGCGCGTCTAAAAGATGCATTTGACATTCCATATAACCAATATTGTAAACACGAATTCGTATTAAGTGGATCTAAACAGAAAAAAGAAGGCGTTCGTACATTAGATATGGCGAAACGTTTATTAGACTTTGGTGTTCATCCACCTACAATTTACTTCCCGCTTAACGTGGAAGAAGGTATGATGATTGAACCTACAGAAACTGAATCTAAAGAAACTTTAGATTACTTCTGTGATGCATTAATTCAAATCGCTGAAGAAGCAAAAGAAGATCCAGACAAAGTGCTTGAAGCACCTCATAATACTGTAATCGATAGACTAGATGAAACTAAGGCAGCTAGACATCCAGTCTTGAAATTCGAGAACTTACACGAAGAAAAACTATAAAATTAACTATTTAGTTATCATAATTAAGGGGCCGGGACATAATTGTTCTGGAACCTAATAAAAAGGACGATTTTCACATATAAAAATGAAAATCGTTCCTTTTTTATTTTGTCCAAGAAATTTTCAGCTCGTAGAGCTGCTAATTTCCTAATAT
>NZ_PZGG01000099.1 GCF_003043455.1 Staphylococcus simulans
TTGTTATACCAAGTAACCCTATTGGATTTATAAACTTTATTTTCATTCGTTAATTGAATTTTTAAAAATAGATACAATAATTTAAGTTAAAACTAAAGAATATCTCTTTTCAAAGTATAACTTTTTTATTATAATAATGTAGACGCAAGATATTATAAATACAACACGAGGTGAAATCATGTATTCTGAAAAAACACAGTCTACAGAATCGATTTTTTACTATGAATTGCATCGAAAAGAATTAATTAACGCTTTGAAGAAGGAGTATAACTTACGTTTTAACGATTTATTATTTTTAAAGCACATTTTAGATCGTCAAAAGAAACTTATTCCTCTTCTTGAAGTTAAACACGGTATGAATTTCAGTTTAATGGAAATTCATAAATCGTTCAGCACATTAACGGAAATGAAAATCATCGGCAAGCAACGCTGCATCGATGATGAACGAAAAGTATTCATTACTATTACAAGCGCACAAACGAAAAAAGCATTGAAACTGCTTGAGGAATTTGACGCTTTACAAAAATCTATCTTACAAGATACAAAAGCGTAATAGTTTTTAAGATATTTCATTGATTCCCAAGCTGAGTTGAAACCAAACACTTAAAATTGAATTTGATTATTAAAGTTCCAGACACAATCACTTAATATTCGTCTGGAACTTTTTTAGTATTCTCATAATATGACATAAATGTTACATTAATCTTTTGTTAAGACTTTATTATTGATTTTTACCACTAAGAGTTAGATTATTAGGGTATGTTTAAATTTAACTACTTTTTATTGAGTAAGGAATGATAGGTATGTATTTAATATTACTTCTAGTTGCTGTTATCGTGATATTGGCCATTGCACTCGTTGTATCACGCAGCTTGATGCAGCACCGACTAGATACAGAGATTTATTCAAAAAATCAACTTGTAAGCAAGGTCAACACCTTACGTACAGAAGTGGCATCATTGAAAAATCAAATCATTAATGATGGTACACAACAACATCATTATGGCGTACGCAAAGCGAAACAGTCTATCGAGAAAGTGATGCAAAACTTGAAAGAAAACGGAGAAATCAAGTTTTATCATATTGTTTCAACAGGTAATGTTGCCGTTAAGCATCCACTCTTCAACTTCTTGCGTACATTTGATTATGTGGTCATCACAGATAAAGGGTTGTTAAATATCGATGTGAAAAACTGGAAAGAAAAAACATTTTATCACTTCAGTGCTGAGCCTGAAAAACCGATTGATACAAATGTTGAAGATATTGATCAAATCATCGGCCATTACATTGCTGATCAATATCAAAGTCAATTCCAGTCTACAAGAGAAGATATTTATACGTTTACAGAAAAAGTCAAAAGCAATAGTGTTACATTTGATTTCTATGATTATGATCCGTATCTTACAGCCTCTGTAAACTCTAAAGAACTAAAAGATGCTTACGAAAAAAACTTCAACCAAAAAATTTCAAGCGTCGGTTTAGTATACTTTAGTGACGGTTCAGTTAATATCATTGATGGTCCGACTGAACGTCAAAAATATGTTGAAACCGCAACTTCTAAACATGACTTAAAAGATGCGATTCGCAACATATTTGCACAGTCTAAACACGAAATCAATGAACAAGATTGCGAAAAAATCCTAGACTATATCAATCAACCTTAATTAGAAACCGGACAAGCAGAAATATGCTTATCCGGTTTTCTTTAACTCCAAATATTTAAACATTTTTGTTTCGCTTCTCTTTCAGCCTCTTTAAGCACATCTCGATACTTGCCATTCGGCACAAAGTACTTTTCACGTGCAGGGTCCAATAACGATATTAATAAAAATAAATGTATTAATTTACGATTGTCTTTTTCTGAAAATTTGCTTGAAAGATAATAATGCACCTGTTGTTGCTAATAATGAGCCGAACAATGCAAACACCACATTGTTATATTCTTCACCAGTATTTGGTAACTGTTGAACCGAGCTTTTTGATTGTTCTGTTTTTTCTTGTTGTGTCGTATTTTCTGGTTGAGTCACTTCTCCTTGTTGTCCTTCAACTTCATGGTGAGTCGCGTTTTCTTCTTGCCCTCCATTTTCTGTATTGCTAGATGCTTTTTGTACTAAATTTCCGTCTGGATCATAAATATCTCCTGTATCTTTATCAACGTATAAAAAAGAAGGTGCTTGATTGGGCACTTCTCCAAAAGCAACTTTGTATGAATTCTCTACAGGATTTTCCCCTTCTTTATCAATTACATACTGTGTTTCACTTTTAGGTTGGTAATTGTTATTGTTTTCCACTAAGTTTTTTACGCTTTCTGACGCTTGACTTTCATCAACACTTGCAGCATTTGCAGTATCACTCTGCACTCCTGCGAATAAGATTGTACTTGCTAAAACAGTTGTTCCAAGAACTCCTAATTTTTTCATAAATATTCCTCCTATTCATTATTTAACTTTATTCTAACAATAAATATATTTGACACAAGAGTATTGTAGTATTTTAATTGAAACATACAATTATTTACAATTAAACCAATTAAGTGACCATAGTATTAGTATGATTGTACATATGAAATAAGTTAGTAAATATGTATTGAAACTTGTATACAACAACTTGGTCATTCAGATATTCAAGTATTTACAATGCGTATAACATGAGTAGGTATTTTATAGAAAACTATAGAGAACACTTTCCTATTGTTGTTACTAAAAAGATGAATTTTTATTTCAATTGAGAATTTTGAATAGCGAATATATAATTCTATAAAACAAAAAGGGAAGAATTCTGTATATACAAAGAAATCTTCTCTAGAAAGTTTCATAATGATAGTTCCAAACTTTAAGATTTACTATTTGGACTGTTATTTTTAACTCCAAATATTTAAATGTTTTTGTTTAGCTTCTCGTTCAGCCTCTTTAAGCACATCTCGGTACTTGCCATTCGGTGCAAAGTACTTTTCACGTGCCAGCCCTTGTTTAACTAATTCTTCGTTAAACATATGGTCCTTATCTAACCAAACATAAGCTAAATAGCGGCCGTATTGATCTTTCGGCTCTTTATCAAATTCCAAATAAACCTTTTGGTTATTCAAATGTTTCTTAGTATAGTTTGAAGCCTCTTTCCCGTACGGTTGTACAGGCGTATTAGGTTTAACTGTTTCTGGAGTATCCATGCCAATCATTCTGACTTTAATTTCACGATTGTCTTTATCTGTTGCGATAAATGTATCACCGTCAATAACACGTTTGACAGTAACCGCTTCTTTATCCCCCATCGATGTCGAAACTTGTTCTCCACCGCTTTGTTTAAAGGGACCTGAATGATTAAAATATTGGAAACCTAAAACAATTACAGCAATCACTGCAATAACAATGATTGACGACATAGATTTACGTTTCAAAAAATTTCACCTGCTTTGATTAAAGTTATCACCGACTCATCATACCTATTTTTTCATAGGTGCGTCAATTCTCTGATGCACAAAAATTTGGTATGATAGAAACAAGGAATTTGATGAGGAGGCGCGCTATGCAAGCCATTAAAGAAAATATCGTAACGATTTTTGCCGTTGCAGTCGCAATTATCGTCGGCTTGATTTTGCAATATGTGTATGAGTTCCCATTACTAGTTACAGCGATTATTGGTATTCTAATGGGAATGCTCGTCGGTTTTATTCTATTTATTATCCAGCAGAATCGAGAAAAACATAATAAAAAGAAATAACTTCGCATAAATAAACTCGGAAATGAGATGGCTCACTTCCGAGTTTTTCTTTTCTTATAAAATTGGTGTAATCAGTTTTGAGAAGCCTTCTTTCATCTTAATCCAGAATGAACGATTCGCATAACGCGCTTTCGTTAACTCTGTTGAAAGTGTGACATCATGTTCAAAGGCTTTACGTAATTCAGTAGCGATTTCTTTGTTATACATAAATGCATTCACTTCGAAGTTTAACTCAAAGCTTCTGAAATCCATATTAGCTGAACCGACACTAGCAACTTCGTCATCAATGACCATTGTTTTAGAATGGATAAATCCATTATTATACGTATAGATTTTCACACCTGAGTCTAATAACTCTGCCGCATGATAATACGTTGCCCAGTAAACAAATGGATGGTCAGGCATATCAGGAATCATTAAGTGAATATCCACACCTGAATTTGCTGCCATTTTTAACGCATTGATATAAGAATTATCTGGAATGAAATAAGGACTCTGCATATAAATTGATTTTTTGGCTGAATTAATCATTTTCGTATAACCGAATTCAATTTCATGCCAATTGTCATCAGGACCACTTGAACAAATCTGTACAGAAGCATTTCCAACATCTTCCTTCACTGGGAAGTATTTCGGTTTATACGGTAAAGTTTGTCGTTTAGATTGAGAGTTCCAATCCAACATAAAGCGTAATTCTAAAGCATCCACTGCAGAACCTCTAATTCTGACATGTGTATCTCTCCAGTAACCGAACTTCTTACTTAAACCTAAATATTCATCTCCTACATTGAAACCGCCGATATATCCGATTTGGCCGTCAATCACGACAATTTTTCTGTGGTTACGGTTATTAATTCTGAAGTTAATCAACGGTAGTTTGCTTGCGAAGAACGCTTCAACTTGACCGCCAAGCTTTCTGAAACGCTTGAATTGGCGTAATGTTAATTTCTTAGAACCAATATCATCATATAGTAATAAGACTTCAACACCCGCTTCTAAACGCTCTTCCAATGCATCGATAATACGGTGTCCTAAACCATCTAATTCAAATACATAATACTCTAAGTGAATAAAAGACTCTGCTTTTTTAATATCCTCGATCATTTGATCGTATAATTTATGACCATCGACAAACACATCAATATCATTACCTTCTGTTAAGAAAGCAGGTTGTCTCGTCAACAGCATATTCACTAAATCATGATGTCTTTGTACAATTTCGTTATCACTTTGAATTTTATCTTCTTGGACTTGGTAACGTTGTTCATTGATAATATCATCAAAC
>NZ_PZGG01000100.1 GCF_003043455.1 Staphylococcus simulans
CTATATAATAATGCAGTACTTAGATTATAATATTCATTCTCAGCATAGTAGTCGTGCAAAATATTAAATATACGCTTAAATTGCTGATTTGTAAAGTCATCTGCTTCTACGCGTTGACTGTGTTCAAGGAAAACATCCTTGTTAAACATAAAATGTTTTAATAGTTTGCGTTCAGCATCTTCTTGTTTTGAATATTTTCGTTGTTTTACTTCTGGCACTGCATCAGGTATTTGTTGAAATGATTGTTGGTTATGTCTTGACACTTCATTATTTAGACTATCAAAACTTACTTTAAACAATTCAGAAACGTCTTGCAATACTTTTTTCTGCAAAATTCCTGACGGCATCAATGAAACATCATTTGTAATCTCTTTTAAATATTGTTCATAAGCCATGTCATTATTTTCAATTTCGTCTTTATATAAATTGACTTTATACAATACAAATGCACGTTTTTCGTGTTCTACGTATTTTTTAAAAGCATCTTCCCCATATTTAGTAATATATTCATCAGGATCCATTTTAGATGGAAGCTGGATTACGAAAACATTAAGACCTTGTTCAAGTAAATGTTGTCCTGTTTTTATAGTAGCTTCTTGACCAGCAAAGTCGCCGTCAAATAGCAATGTGACATTTGATGTTAATTTTTTGATGAATGCTATGTGTTCTTGAGATATTTGTGTTCCCATACTAGCTACAACTTGTTTAACACCAGCACTGTCAGCTTTAATAACATCCATAAATCCTTCTAATAATATGATTTCATTTTTTTGACGTATAATGCGTCTTGCCTTGTCGACATTGTACAAGAGACGTCTCTTTTGAAATATAGGTGTTTCCGGGCTATTGAGATATTTAGGTTCTTGATTTTTGTATGTTCTACCTGAATAACCTACTGTCCGCCCCTGTGCATTATGCAAGGGAAACATAATTCTATCTCTAAAACGATCATAATAACTAAAGTTTTCTTCGTTACGTGATAATAGACCAGCTTCATAAGCTAACTCAATATCGTAACCTTTCTTTTGCAAGAAATCATGACAAAAGTGAGAGTTGTCCGGTGCAAAACCAATTTTTCTTTCTTTTAACAGTTCTTCAGTAAAACCTCTGGATTTCAAATATTTTAAAGGTTCTTCCCCTTCTACTGTTTTCATTAATACATAATGATAATATTCTTGCATAAGTTCATGCATCTTAATCATCATTAAATCATCAGAAGCGATTTGATTTTGCTCGTTATTTTGTCCAACATCTACTTTTATATTTACCCTTTCTCCAAGGGCTTTAACAGCATCGACAAACGAAATCCCTTCTATTTCTTGAGTAAATTGAAAAACATTGCCGCCCTTTTTACAACCGAAACAATGACAAATCTGTTTATCCTCTGAAACAGTAAACGAAGGTGTTTTCTCATCATGAAAAGGACACAAACCAATATAATTGCGCCCTCTTTTCTCTAATTTCACATATTCACTTACAAGGTCAAGAATATCTGTCTTATCTTTTATTTCATTTATTACTGATTGCTCTATTCTCACCATAACCACCTGTATACATTAGTCTTATTATTATATCATTTTCTATAAAAAATAAAAGTTATTAGCTCAATAAGAAATACGCTGATTTTAAAACACCAGCGTATTGTATTGGGCTTATTTATTCATTTTATTTTGTTCGATTATATACATGATATCATTTGCTGTTTCTTCTATAGCTTTATCTGAAACATCAATGACAGGACATCCTATTCTATCTACTATTTTATCAAAGTAATCCAATTCTTCTTGAATACGTTGACCTGTAGCATAACGTGCTGAATCGCCAAGACCTAATTGTTTCAGTCTCTCTTTGCGGATTTTATTCAATTTTTCTTCGCTAATTTTTAGCGCAATGCATTTTTTGGGATCCACTTCAAATAATCCTTCTGGCGGATTGATTTCAGGAACTATTGGTATATTCATCACTTTATAACGCTTGTGTGCTAAGAACTGTGATAAAGGTGTTTTTGAAGTACGTGAAATGCCAATTAATATGATATCTGCTTTAGGTAATCCTTTTGGATCTTTGCCATCATCATATTTAACCGCAAATTCAATTGCTTCTATTTTCTTGAAGTACGCTTCATCAAGTTTATGCACTATACCTGGTTCATAATATGGTTTTTCATCGATTTCATCAATCAAAATATTCATTAATGGTCCCATGATATCGACATGTTTGATTTTATATTCGGCTAATTGTTGTTCCATATACTCTTTAATGTCAGGTTTTACAAGTGTGAAAACAACGATGTTCATTTCATTTTCTTTCGCCACTTCCATAACTTCATCGACATTTTCAAAAGTTTCAATATACGGATAACGTACAATCTGACTTTGGAACTTTTTCGAGTTAAATTGAGAAACACAAGCTTTTGCAACTTGTTCGGCTGTTTCTCCCACCGAATCAGATGCAATTATTATTTTTATCTTTTGCATTAAATCCTACTCCTACTCATCGAAAATTGATACGAATAATTTGGTTATCGTGGTTTTTGAAATGCGCCCGATGACTTCTAACTTACCATTATCTTTACCACGAACTATCGGCAGAGAATCAATTTCTTTTTCAATCATAAGCTGTGCAGCTAATACGACCAAATCATTTTCTAATACGTGTGTTAAATTCGGCATACGTGTCATAATAACACTGACTGGCATCGTATGTATATCTTCACCAATCATGGATGCTCTGAGTAAGTCTTTTCTTGAACAAACACCAACAAAATCATTATTCGTATTCACTATAAATAATGTGCTGACATCTTCAAGAAATATTGTACATATTGCTTCATAAACAGAAGTATCGCCCTTTAAGACAATCGGCAAAGATTGATAGTCTTTAACAACATATTGACGTAATTTTTCTGTTAATAATTGATTTGTTGATTTACCAGAATAAAAGTACCCTACTCTTGGTCTAGCTTCGAGAAACCCAGACATTGTCAAAATAGCTAAATCAGGTCTAAGTGTTGCTCTCGTTAAACTTAGTTGTTCGGCAATCTTTTCACCGGTAATCGGCCCATTTTGCTTTACTATTTCGATAATTTCACTTTGCCTACTACTCAGTTCTATATGTCTTCACCCCTTCACACTTACAATTTATATTATAACTGTAATTGTTTTGGTCTACAAATCTATATAAACACTTGCCTTTAATTTTAGGATGCATTAGAATTAGGTTTGAAGCGAGTTAAGGATGGTGCGAGCTTAACAATTAAATTGGCCTAACAACTATTATAATCTAAGCGAGTGTCTACACTAATTTGGGTGGAACCGCGGGTTATTACTAATTTCAATGAGAAATGAGATAACTCGTCCCAAGATTTCGAAATGTTTATTTCGTTATCTTGGGGCGTTTTTTTATTATTAAAGAGGAGTGTTATTTATGGCAAAAGATATGGAATCAGTAGTTCAGCTAGCAAAACACAGAGGTTTTGTATTTCCAGGCAGTGAGATTTACGGTGGTTTATCAAACACTTGGGATTACGGTCCATTAGGTGTTGAATTAAAAAACAATATTAAACGTGCATGGTGGAAAAAATTCATTTCACAATCACCTTACAACGTTGGTTTAGATGCAGCAATTTTAATGAATCCTAGAGTATGGGAAGCTTCAGGTCACTTAGGTAACTTTAATGACCCAATGATTGATAACAAAGATAGTAAAATCCGTTACCGTGCAGATAAATTAATTGAAGAATATATGCAAAATGAAAAAGGTGACGAAAACTTTATCGCAGATGGTTTAAGTTTTGATGAAATGAAACGTATCATTGAAGAGGAAGGAATCAAATGCCCAGTAAGCGGTACTGCAAACTGGACAGATATCCGTCAATTCAACTTAATGTTCAAAACTTTCCAAGGTGTAACAGAAGATTCAACAAACGAAATTTTCTTACGCCCTGAAACTGCACAAGGTATCTTTGTCAACTACAAAAACGTACAACGTTCAATGCGTAAAAAATTACCATTTGGTATTGGTCAAATTGGTAAATCATTCCGTAATGAAATTACACCAGGTAACTTCATTTTCAGAACACGTGAATTCGAACAAATGGAATTAGAATTCTTCTGTCGTCCTGGTGAAGAAATCGAATGGCAAAATTACTGGAAAACATTTGCTGAAAAATGGTTATTAGACTTAGGATTACAAAATGAAAATATTCGCTTAAGAGATCATGATCAAGACGAATTGTCTCACTACTCTAATGCGACTACAGATATCGAATATAAATTCCCATTCGGTTGGGGTGAGCTATGGGGTATTGCAAGCCGTACAGACTACGACTTGAAAAAACATAGTGAATACTCTGGTGAAGATTTCAGATATCACGATCCGGAAACAAATGAAAAATTCATTCCTTACTGTGTTGAACCTTCATTAGGTGCTGACCGTGTAACATTAGCATTCTTATGTGATGCTTATGACCGTGAAGGTGTTGAAGGTAGTAAAGATGAACGTACAGTATTACACTTCCACCCTGCTTTAGCACCATATAAAGCAGCAATTTTACCATTAAGCAAAAAATTATCTGAAGAAGCAATTAAAGTTTATGAACAACTAAGCGAAAACTTTACGGTTGATTTCGATGAATCGCAATCAATTGGTAAACGTTACCGTCGTCAAGACGAAATTGGTACACCTTATTGTATTACATTCGACTTTGATTCATTAGAAGATCAACAAGTCACAGTACGTGAACGTGATACTATGGAACAAGTACGTATGCCAATCTCTGAATTAAACGATTTCTTAGCTGAAAAAGTAAAATTCTAATATTAATCAAATAAATAAGGGTATATCGTGAAAT
>NZ_PZGG01000101.1 GCF_003043455.1 Staphylococcus simulans
TTACTATGACTTTCTTATTTTAAATATGTACAAATTAAACAAAATTATTAAAGCTTATGCACATATTTGTACATCATTGTTTACCGTATTGCTTAATCAATTGATTCATTAATTCTGTCGCAGTTTCATCTTCAGTCGCTTTAAATAACTCATCTGGTCTTAAGTTAGGATCTTTGTCGTTATGATCTTTTGGCGCAAAACCTGAAGACAATGTCACTTGTTGACTCGGTTTAAATTGATATTCATAAACTTTCCCGTCATCTGCGAATAAGTATTTTGTGATGGGTTGATTTAAGTCAGCCACATTACGATAACCTTCTATATTAGATAAATCTTTCGCTTTTTCATCAAATCCTGTTACACCCTGGTTAGAGTGATAGAATACTACACCTACTAGATTATGACGTTCGAATGCTTTAGGGCCTGGTTCATTTTGATTACTGACTTGCAGCTCACCTTTAGGTGTCATCGCATACCAATCCCCTGTTGAGATTTCGCCCGCTCCAAAATAACGATTAGAAGCTGCTAAACCTTGTTGTTTGGCACGTTTATCTGCCCACTTCATCACTTCTTGTTTTAACTTTGCTTGATCTTGACTGGATAATTTTTCTTTGTTTATTTTAATATCTTTAGAACTTGAGGCTGGTTGATCTTGTTGTGTTTGTGCATTAGCATCACTTGTCTTTTTCTCTTGTTGACCGCTGCATCCTGTTAACAATAAGCTCAAACTTGCGACTGCTGTAGTGTATGTTAAAAATTTCTTCATTTTGTTGCCTCCTATGTATAAAGGTATAGGACTCGTATGATTTACGAGTCCCTACCTAAGTCAAATGACTTAATTAAAGCTATAAACAGTTATTATTTTTTGTCAGTTTTTGAAATACCGAATTGGTCGATTAACTTAACTGTTCTTTGTTCGCCTTTACTGATGTCACCGTTTAATTGATAGATTTTCACAATCAATTTGTCACCTTTTACTTCATAAACTGAGAAGTTTTGAGCTGAAGAGTCACGGTTATCTTCGTGGCTATCGTTAAATGCGTCTGTTTTTTGAGGTTGTTCACCTACTGCGAATAAGTTGTTGTATTCTTGACGTTGTGCTTCAGTTAACCAGCTCAATTTCGGACGGATTTTCTTGATATGTTCTAATGGTTTGCTGTAGATATCATCATAAGCTTTTGTACCACCAGTGTTTGGTAACACATAAACAGAACCTTTTGGATTGTCATAGTATGTTACGCCGTCTTCACCTTTAACTTGTTTCGCATCTTCAATTTTAGCGTTTACGAAGCTGTTTTTTGTTGACGTATGTTGTAACATTTTAGTTCTAGCTAGTACGTGGTCATGTCCTTGTAAAACTAAATCTACATCTAAATCATCAATTTCTTTTGTTAATTCTTCACGTAATTTCTTAATATCTTCATCTTCTAAAGCATGGTAAGACTTAGAATACATTGGTTTATGCAAGTTTAAGATAACCCATTTCGAGCCGTTTTCACGGGCTTTTTTGATATCTTGTTTAATCCATTCCATTTGTTTTTTACCAATGGCTTTACCTTCTGGATTGTCTTCACCTTTTTTGTTGTCATTTGTATTTGCGACAACCATGTGTGCACCATTGTAATCGAATGAGTAGTATGAACCACCATTAACTGCGTTATTCGCTTTAGGTACGTTTACGTGACGGTTGAAACGATCTAATAACTTTTTGTTCTTTTCATCGAATGCATATTCATCATGGTTACCTGCAGCGGCCGCAACTGGTAAAGACATGAATGATGGACGAGATTGGTCATAAATGTCGTTCCACTCATCTTCAACTTGTGAGTTCTCTACAAAGTCACCTGTATGCAATGCGAAGTTTGGATCGCCTGCTGTTTTAATTGCTTCAGCGATAGTGTTCGCACCGAATTTTGCTTCGTTACGTACGTGTTCGTTCCAATAAGCATTTTGTGTATCTGTATATTGTACGAATTTGAATGGATCACCTGCGTTACCAGATGTTCTGAATGTACCGACTTGGCTTTGTTTGCCTTTTTTACTACCCACTTTATAGTAATAAGTTGTATTTGGTTTTAAACCTGTAGCTTGTGCTTTGTAGTTATATTCTTTCACATTCATTAAAGATGCTTTGCCGTGTTGGTCACCGCTTGTCCATTCTGGACCGCCTGCACCTTTATCTGTGTAGTAACCTTTAATTTTTGGTTTGCCGTTTTCATCTTTGACTGGCTCGCCATTATCATCTTTCTCCACATCAGCGAAAATGAAGTGGCCTGAATGATCTCTTTCTATGTATTGAGAGTCCACTTGTTCTGCTTTAGCTGTGAATGTTTTCGCATCTTTCATATTCTTTGAAGTTGAGACCCAAACTTGTGGTGCTTCAGCTTTATCTGTTGTGAACCAGTTGAAGCCCATCTCTGTTTTAGTATCACCATTAAAGTTCGTCATAATACGATTCGGACTGTTTTTCTTTTTAACAGGTGCTACTTTTGGTTTCTTATTTAATAATTTAATACCTTGTTGTTGTTGATGTGCTTGTTGCGCTTGCGGTGCTGCTTGTGGCGCTGGTTGGCCGCTGGCATCTGCTTGTGATACCCCTGTTGATAATAAAAGCATTAAACTTGCCATACTTCCTGCTACAATCTTAGTCATCTTGATATTCTTCAATGCGCTACCTCCAAAATAGGTTGAAATTTAAAGGAAGTCCCAAAATTAAAAGACACCGTGACATCTGTCTTCAATAGTCCCTTACTTCCTCTCAACACAAATTGTAGCAAGCAATCTTTAAGCTATTATTAAGTTGGTGTTTGGTTTGTAAATTCTATTTAAACAAAAGTATAAACAATAACTAAAACAACTATACATGGGTATACTGTATGTGATTTTTATAATGAAACATATCATTATACACTGATTCATATCTAGTTGCAGACACTAGAAAAACAAAAATAAAAAGCACCCGTTTTAACTACGAGTGCCTCTAACTATGAATTAATAGTTGTGAACTTGGCCATTTTTAATTGTTGTTTTTACATGCATGTCTTGATCTAACAAGACTAAATCTGCATCTTTGCCTTCTTTAATGCTGCCTTTATGGTCATCTATACCTAACGCAATGGCTTGGTTTAAACTTGTTACACGCCACATTTCTTCAAGTGGTGCACCAGTGAATGTAAGCATATTGCGTAAGCCGTCATTCATTTTTAAGATACTGCCTGCTAAAGCACCTGATTCTAATCGTGCTTCTGAGCCTTTGACAATAACGTTTTGTCCGCCTAAATCATACTCGCCATCTGACATACCTTTTGCGCGCATTGCATCTGTGATTAAGTAGAATCGTTTGTTGCCTTTCATTGTATAAGCAATTTTAACTGATGCTGGATGTGAATGAATACCGTCTGCGATTAATTCTGTATGAATACCGTCATTGGTCCATGCTGCACCAAATTGTCCAGGTGCACGATGTTCAAATGGTGTTCCCGCATTATAAAGATGTGTGACATGTTTTGCGCCATGTTCTACTGCTTCATTTACTTCATCAAATGTCGCAACAGTATGTCCCATAGAAAAGATAATTTTATCTGATAATTTTTCTAAAACTTCTTTTGCCCCTTCTACTTCTGGTGCGAAAGTAATTACTTTAATTTTACCGTCAGCTTTCTCTTGGAAATGTTCAATCGCGTCTACTGAAGGGCGTTGAACATATTTAGGGTTTTGAGCACCTACTTTATGTTCTGAAATAAACGGCCCTTCTAAGTGTACCCCTGCAATTTCAGCCGCATTTTCTTTATCTTGAACTGCTTTATATTCCACGATATTTTCTAAAGCACGATCAATATTTTCCACTGATTGTGTCATTGTTGTCGCAAGGAAAGATGTAGTACCTTCAGAAAGTAACGATTCAGCTAAATGCTTCAATCCGTCAAATGAAGCATCCATCGCATCTTGTCCGTACCCACCATGAATATGAATATCAATAAACCCCGGTAAAACATATTGTCCTTGTGCATCTACTACTTCTAGATCTCCTCGATAATCACCTTGACCAATTTCTGAAATTTTACCATCAGAAATTTTCACATAACCTTTATCTAAGACCCCAGTTTCTGTATAAACTTTACCATTTGTCACTACATATTCAGTCATTTTCTAACCTTCTTTATTCATAATATATACCATTGGTATTTTAACACATAACAGCGTCCCAAACTTGAAAATTAATTTCATAACTAAACATTAAAAAAGGCAGAAGCCTGTCAGACTTCTGCCGTATCACTCAATGTTTTTGTCTTACACTCATGATGTTGACTGCTTTCTAAATCTTTAATTTTTAAAGTGCTAATTAATGAACGATATAAAAATTGAACAACGATACAATGACTCCAATTATAGTACAAGATATTGTAATGGTAGTTATCATTTCTTTTTTCCATGTGCAAAACTTGTTTTCTAATCTAGATTCAAATTTCTCATCTAATTTATTTATCGCTTGTTTAACTTCACTAAAATTTTGATTCGTTTCATTATTCATCTCTTTTAATTGTTTGTCTACTTTTTCAAATCTGTCGTTCACTTGTTCAAAACGCTTATCTACCTGTTCAAAACGTTTATCTACTTGATCAATACGTTTATCTACTTGGTCAAAGCGTTGATTTACCTGTTCGAAGCGTTGATTTACTCCATTAAATCTTTCTTTTACATTTTCGGATTCTATTTTAATATTTTCTTGTATGTTACTTAAATGTTGGGTTGTTC
>NZ_PZGG01000102.1 GCF_003043455.1 Staphylococcus simulans
TTATACATTCAAAACTAGATAGTAAGTAAATTTCAATTCGACCAATCAAAACTTGAAATTGATTAAGTCTTCGATCGATTAGTATTCGTCAGCTCCACATATCGCTATGCTTCCACCCCGAACCTATTAACCTCATCATCTTTGAGGGATCTTATAACCGAAGTTGGGAAATCTCATCTTGAGGGGGGCTTCATGCTTAGATGCTTTCAGCACTTATCCCGTCCATACATAGCTACCCAGCTATGCCGTTGGCACGACAACTGGTACACCAGAGGTATGTCCATCCCGGTCCTCTCGTACTAAGGACAGCTCCTCTCAAATTTCCTACGCCCACGACGGATAGGGACCGAACTGTCTCACGACGTTCTGAACCCAGCTCGCGTACCGCTTTAATGGGCGAACAGCCCAACCCTTGGGACCGACTACAGCCCCAGGATGCGATGAGCCGACATCGAGGTGCCAAACCTCCCCGTCGATGTGAACTCTTGGGGGAGATAAGCCTGTTATCCCCGGGGTAGCTTTTATCCGTTGAGCGATGGCCCTTCCATGCGGAACCACCGGATCACTAAGTCCGTCTTTCGACCCTGCTCGACTTGTAGGTCTCGCAGTCAAGCTCCCTTATGCCTTTACACTCTATGAATGATTTCCAACCATTCTGAGGGAACCTTTGAGCGCCTCCGTTACACTTTAGGAGGCGACCGCCCCAGTCAAACTGCCCGCCTGACACTGTCTCCCGCCATGATCAATGGCGCGGGTTAGAAATCCAACACAGCTAGGGTAGTATCCCACCAGCGCCTCCACGTAAGCTGGCGCTCACGCTTCTAAGGCTCCTACCTATCCTGTACAAGCTGTGCCGAATTTCAATATCAGGCTACAGTAAAGCTCCACGGGGTCTTTCCGTCCTGTCGCGGGTAACCTGCATCTTCACAGGTACTATGATTTCACCGAGTCTCTCGTTGAGACAGTGCCCAAATCGTTACGCCTTTCGTGCGGGTCGGAACTTACCCGACAAGGAATTTCGCTACCTTAGGACCGTTATAGTTACGGCCGCCGTTTACTGGGGCTTCGATTCGTAGCTTCGCAGAAGCTAACCACTCCTCTTAACCTTCCAGCACCGGGCAGGCGTCAGCCCCTATACATCACCTTACGGTTTAGCAGAGACCTGTGTTTTTGATAAACAGTCGCTTGGGCCTATTCACTGCGGCTCTTCAGAGCGTGAACCCTAAAGAGCACCCCTTCTCCCGAAGTTACGGGGTCATTTTGCCGAGTTCCTTAACGAGAGTTCTCTCGCTCACCTTAGAATTCTCATCTTGACTACCTGTGTCGGTTTGCGGTACGGGCACCAGTTATCTAGCTAGAGGCTTTTCTCGACAGTGTGAAATCAACGACTCGAGGAAAACATGTTTCCTCTCCCCATCACAGCTCAACCTTGAGAATGGCGGATTTGCCTACCATTCAGTCTCACTGCTTAGACGTGCACTCCAACAGCACGCTTCGCCTATCCTACTGTGTCCCCCCATCGCTTAAAACGATAAATGGTGGTACAGGAATATCAACCTGTTATCCATCGCCTACGCCTGTCGGCCTCGGCTTAGGACCCGACTAACCCAGAGCGGACGAGCCTTCCTCTGGAAACCTTAGTCAATCGGTGGATGGGATTCTCACCCATCTTTCGCTACTCACACCGGCATTCTCACTTCTAAGCGCTCCACATGTCCTTGCGATCATGCTTCGACGCACTTAGAACGCTCTCCTACCATTGTCCTACGGACAATCCACAGCTTCGGTAATATGTTTAGCCCCGGTACATTTTCGGCGCAGTGTCACTCGACTAGTGAGCTATTACGCACTCTTTAAATGATGGCTGCTTCTAAGCCAACATCCTAGTTGTCTGGGCAATACCACATCCTTTGCCACTTAACATATATTTTGGGACCTTAGCTGGTGGTCTGGGCTGTTTCCCTTTCGAACATGGACCTTATCACCCACGTTCTGACTCCCAAGTTAAATTGATTGGCATTCGGAGTTTGTCTGAATTCGGTAACCCGAGAGGGGCCCCTCGTCCAAACAGTGCTCTACCTCCAACAATCATCACTTGAGGCTAGCCCTAAAGCTATTTCGGAGAGAACCAGCTATCTCCAGGTTCGATTGGAATTTCTCCGCTACCCTCAGTTCATCCGCTCACTTTTCAACGTAAGTCGGTTCGGTCCTCCATTCAGTGTTACCTGAACTTCAACCTGACCAAGGGTAGATCACCTGGTTTCGGGTCTACGACCAAATACTCAACGCCCTGTTCAGACTCGCTTTTGCTGCGGCTCCGCATTTGCTGCTTAACCTTGCATCAGATCGTAACTCGCCGGTTCATTCTACAAAAGGCACGCCATCACCCATTAACGGGCTCTGACTACTTGTAAGCACACGGTTTCAAGTTCTCTTTCACTCCCCTTCCGGGGTACTTTTCACCTTTCCCTCACGGTACTGGTTCACTATCGGTCACTAGAGAGTATTTAGCCTTGGGAGATGGTCCTCCCGGATTCCGACGGAATTCCACGTGCTCCGTCGTACTCAGGATCCACTCAAGAGAGAATAAACTTTCGACTACAGGACTTTTACCTTCTTTGGTTCAACTTTCCAGGTGATTCGTCTAATTTATTCCTTTGTAACTCCGTATAGAGTGTCCTACAACCCCAATGAGCAAGCTCATTGGTTTGGGCTCTTCCCGTTTCGCTCGCCGCTACTCAGGGAATCGATTTTTCTTTCTCTTCCTGCGGGTACTAAGATGTTTCAGTTCTCCGCGTCTGCCTTCGGACATGCTA
Source organism: Staphylococcus simulans (assembly GCF_003043455.1). Lineage (GTDB taxonomy): Bacteria > Bacillota > Bacilli > Staphylococcales > Staphylococcaceae > Staphylococcus > Staphylococcus simulans_A. Next base: position 2,817 of record NZ_PZGG01000102.1, read on the forward strand.
TGTATTCACATGTCGATAACACAACATAACTTGTGCTGGGTTCCCCCATTCGGAAATCTCTGGATTAACGCTTACTTACAGCTACCCAAAGCATATCGTCGTTAGTAACGTCCTTCATCGGCTTCTAGTGCCAAGGCATCCACCGTGCGCCCTTAATAACTTAATCACGTTATTAATATTGTGAGTAATCGTTTGCCATCGGCAATTGATTACTAGCGATTCATTTAAATGAATAAAGCTTTTAAAACTCTAATTCACTCGGTTTTGCTTGGTAAAATCTATTTTTTACTTACTTATCTAGTTTTCAATGTACAATCTTTGAATGTTTCAAATAAACATTCAAAACTGAATACAATATGTCACGTTATTCCATTTCAGTTTCCTGCGAAACTGTTCCGAATATATCCTTAGAAAGGAGGTGATCCAGCCGCACCTTCCGATACGGCTACCTTGTTACGACTTCACCCCAATCATTTGTCCCACCTTCGACGGCTAGTTCCTAAAAGGTTACTCCACCGGCTTCGGGTGTTACAAACTCTCGTGGTGTGACGGGCGGTGTGTACAAGACCCGGGAACGTATTCACCGTAGCATGCTGATCTACGATTACTAGCGATTCCAGCTTCATGTAGTCGAGTTGCAGACTACAATCCGAACTGAGAACGGCTTTATGGGATTTGCTTGACCTCGCGGGTTCGCTGCCCTTTGTACCGTCCATTGTAGCACGTGTGTAGCCCAAATCATAAGGGGCATGATGATTTGACGTCATCCCCACCTTCCTCCGGTTTGTCACCGGCAGTCAACTTAGAGTGCCCAACTTAATGCTGGCAACTAAGCTTAAGGGTTGCGCTCGTTGCGGGACTTAACCCAACATCTCACGACACGAGCTGACGACAACCATGCACCACCTGTCACTTTGTCCCCCGAAGGGGAAGGCTCTATCTCTAGAGTTGTCAAAGGATGTCAAGATTTGGTAAGGTTCTTCGCGTTGCTTCGAATTAAACCACATGCTCCACCGCTTGTGCGGGTCCCCGTCAATTCCTTTGAGTTTCAGCCTTGCGGCCGTACTCCCCAGGCGGAGTGCTTAATGCGTTAGCTGCAGCACTAAGGGGCGGAAACCCCCTAACACTTAGCACTCATCGTTTACGGCGTGGACTACCAGGGTATCTAATCCTGTTTGATCCCCACGCTTTCGCACATCAGCGTCAGTTGCAGACCAGAAAGTCGCCTTCGCCACTGGTGTTCCTCCATATCTCTGCGCATTTCACCGCTACACATGGAATTCCACTTTCCTCTTCTGCACTCAAGTTTTCCAGTTTCCAATGACCCTCCACGGTTGAGCCGTGGGCTTTCACATCAGACTTAAAAAACCGCCTACGCGCGCTTTACGCCCAATAATTCCGGATAACGCTTGCCACCTACGTATTACCGCGGCTGCTGGCACGTAGTTAGCCGTGGCTTTCTGATTAGGTACCGTCAAGGGGTGCATAGTTACTTACACCCTTGTTCTTCCCTAATAACAGAGTTTTACGATCCGAAGACCTTCATCACTCACGCGGCGTTGCTCCGTCAGGCTTTCGCCCATTGCGGAAGATTCCCTACTGCTGCCTCCCGTAGGAGTCTGGACCGTGTCTCAGTTCCAGTGTGGCCGATCACCCTCTCAGGTCGGCTACGTATCGTTGCCTTGGTAAGCCGTTACCTTACCAACTAGCTAATACGCCGCGGGTCCATCTATAAGTGACAGCAAAACCGTCTTTCATCATGAAACCATGCGGTTTCATGTATTATCCGGTATTAGCCCCGGTTTCCCGGAGTTATCCCAGTCTTATAGGTAGGTTACCCACGTGTTACTCACCCGTCCGCCGCTAACGTCAGAGGAGCAAGCTCCTC
>NZ_PZGG01000103.1 GCF_003043455.1 Staphylococcus simulans
TCTATACATATAGTTAATGGAAATGAAACCAGAAAAAAGAAACACCCTGTAATATTGACATACATCAATGTTACAGGATTAAAGTATCTTACTTTTTATTTAACTTTTAAATTTCGTCAAGTTGGTTATTTTTCATCAAGATTTTTAAGAATTCACGTTCTACTTCTAATAAATGAACATAGTCATCTGACATGATTTCTTTACTTAATTCAATATTTTTTTCAGAGATAAAATTAACTAACTCTTCATTATCTTTATTGCTTGGATATTCGCTTTTCGCTTGCGCAAGTAATGAATCTTCACATACTAGAATGAAAGAACGACCATAGGCAATATCGACTTTACCGCGTTGATAATGAGACTCTAAAAATCTTTTCGCTTCTTCTAAGTCATCTGTATGTTCAAAAATACCAAATACTTGTTCAGTCACTTTATCTGATAAGTTAGCTAAACGGTCTTTTTCTGGTTGGCTATCTGGTTTCACTCTATCTTTAACCAACATTTTTTGTTTTTTGATTTCATCTTCGATTAATTCTAACTCTTTAGTACGTTCTTCTTTTGACCACTTGTTTTCATTTTCTTTGTACTCTGTTAATAAATCATTCGCTCTATGCAAATCAAAGTGTTCCTCACCTTTACCACTATGATCTAATCCTTCATAGTGCGTTGGATGAGATGTTTCATTCTTATCGTTTTTATTTAATCCTTGTCTACTCATATTAAGATACTCCTTTTCAACTTGACATTTATTCACTTGTCCAATGTATTGGATACATTTCAAGAATATTTTACCCGTCCGTAAACACAGTAAACACGGTGTGCAACTCATCATACTTATACCTTTAGAACACTTGGGGAACGTAACTGTCATTTCCGAAGTAAAATTTAACAGTTAAGTAGGCTAAATGATGACTTAAGGAATTTTGCGCAATGAAATAGAAAAATCAACTAGAATGAAATTAAGATAAAAAAAGGAGGTTGCTTATCATGATGATCGCAGATATTATTGGTGGTATTATCAAGTTAATCGTGAACTTAGTAGACACTTTCGCTCCTAAAAAATAATCCATAAATACTTAATGACTTTCTTAATACGCTCGCGATGTCGGGCGTATTTTTCTGTTAATAAATCAAGCTTCAGAGAACCTTACATCTTTTAAATTGACGATTTCCCCCTTATTTCGCCCTTTATTATTACCTTTGAACATAAAAAAACCCCGTAAGCCTATGCTTACGGGGTTCATTTATAAGTTTTATCTTAGTTTTCGTCTTTAACATATGGTAATAAAGCCATATGACGAGCACGTTTGATAGCTGTAGTCAACATACGTTGATATTTAGCTGAAGTGCCAGTTACACGACGTGGTAAAATTTTACCGCGTTCTGAGATAAAACGTTTTAATAATTCAGTATCTTTATAGTCGATGTGTGTAATTCCGTTTGCTGTGAAGTAACAAACTTTTTTACGACGACGTCCGCCTCTTCTTGGTCCACCTGCCATGGTTAACTGCCTCCTTTAATCGATATTTTCAAATTTTACGTTCATTACACGTATTAGAATGGTAAATCATCGTCACTGATGTCAATAGGTCCGTTCGTATTTGCGAATGGATTGTCTGATTGACCAGCGTTGGATGAATTGTTGTTTTGATAAGATGACGTATTTTGTCCTTGTTGTTGACCACCATAGTTTTGACCATAGCTCTGGAATTGGTTATTACCGCCAGATTGTTGGCCATGACGTTGGTTTTGTGATTTTGGTTCAAGGAATTGAACACTGTCACATACAACTTCAGTAACAAAGATACGGCGTCCTTCTTGGTTTTCGTAACTGCGTGATTGTAAGCGACCATCAACGCCTGCAAGACTTCCTTTAAACAAGTAATTGCTTACGTTTTCTGCTTGTTTTCTAAAAACAACACAGTTAATAAAGTCTGCTTCACGTTCCCCTTGCGCATTCGTAAACGTACGATTAACCGCTAGAGTAAAAGTCGCTACACTTACGCCTGAGGGTGTCGTTCTGTATTCAGGATCCTTAGTTAAACGGCCTACTAATACAACTCTGTTAATCATTTAAACGCCCCCATTCTGTTTTTACTTATCTTCGTCTTCGCGAATAACCATATAACGAATGATATCGTCATTGATTTTTGCTAAACGTTGGAATTCATCTGTAGCTTCACTGTTTTCAGTGTTGATACGTACAATGTTGTAGAAACCTTCTTTGAAATCGTCGATTTCGTAAGCAAGGCGACGTTTGCCCCAATCTTTTTCTTCAATGATTTCAGCACCGTCGTTAGTTAAAATATTTTTGAAACGTTCAACTAATGCTTTTCTCGCTTCGTCTTCAATGTTTGGACGAACAACGTACATAATTTCATATGTTCTCATTTTTATCTGCACCTCCTCGTGGACTATACGGCTTACTCTCAATTGGAGTAAGCAAGGAATAATTTTCATTACTCACAATCAAGAATTATAGCATAGCCATTTACTTTTTACAATCATTTTTGTTATGTGAATTCAAACGAATTCTACTTTTTTCATACCCATTAATTTATCTCACATGCCCAACCATCTTTATCTCTATCCATTTTGTCTCTATAAGCCGGATGATCTTTAGACACGCCTCCTGGATAGTCTTTTCTCAATTCTGTACAGTTAGCGTAATGCTTAGTTTCCCCACTTGCAGATTGACTATGAGATGCATTGTTTTGCGAATGACTTTGAGATTCTTGGGAGCCTGACGGCAGGCTACTTTGATAATTATTTTCTGGTACATTCCCGCTCCAAATATTTAGATGCTCCTGTTGTGCTAATCGTTGACTCTCTTGCAATTGGTCTAAATACGTAATACTTGGCGGATAAATATAAGCCACTTTTGCTAAGCCTTGTCTGACTAATGCATCGTTTACCATCACACCATCAGCATAGACGTATGCTAGATATCTGCCATACTTATCTGTCTTTCCACCTTTATCAAATTCAACTTCAACCTTAGAAGCATGCATCAACATATTCTTGGTAAAGTCAGAAGCTTCTTTTCCATAAGGTTCTACGCCTTTTCTAGGATGTTTCGTCTCCGGTGTATCAATCAACAATAATCTGAAGGCAGATTCTTTCCCTTCATATCTTAATCTCACTGTATCTCCATCTATAGGACGTGTGAATTCAACCACTTCTCTAACTAAACCATTAGGTTGTGTTTGTGGTTCGGATTTAGGTTCACTTGTTTCTTTCTTTTGATTATTGTCCGATTCTTGTTCTGATTTCGGAGCAGCTTTAGGTTGTTCTGACTGATTCTCTTTATTTGTATCTTTCGACTCATCTTTTGATTTATCTTGTGTTGTATCTGCAGTTTTATTATTCGTTGTTTCAGGCTTTGTATCTGGTTCCGACATTCCAAAGAACATCATACTTAAAATAAATGCTACTAAAGCAATGATACCTGCTGCTTTCTTTTGCTTGCCTTTTGTCCATAAAAAGACAAACATGGCTATGTAAATTATAAAGATAATAAAACACAACACACCTAGTATTCCCAACATCTTGTACACCTCCTCTTCAATACTTATTTCTTTCTATTCTATACTATTTCTTTATTATTAATAAGATTCAATCTACACTTTATAATAAATCCAACATTATTTCTGCCGATTTTAAGTTAAATAAGATATGATAAGTCTAAAGAGGTGTTATTTATGTCAGAAGAACATGCACGAATTTTCAAAACTGAACAAGGTCATGCCGTTACATTACCTGATACTGTGATAGAATCATTAAACTTAAAACCCGGTGATCAACTAGTTCACGAAATAATCAACGATACTATCGTTTTAAAAAAAGTAAACCATGAAGATTTCACTAAAGAGTGGCAACGCTTCTTCAAACAAGGCGGCGATTACTCAGATTACAAAACCCATGAATGGGGCGAAGCATCGGAGCGTGAGCAATGGTAAAACAATATCAAATTATAGAAGTTAATCTGAATCCCACACTTGGTCGCGAGAAAGGTAAGTATAGACCTTGTGTCGTTCTAAGCAGAAATGAATTCAATCAGAAAACTGGTTTGGTATGGGTCTCTCCCATTACGAGCAGAGCTGTTAAATACCCTACTGATGTTGAACTACATTCTATGGAACATCGGATTAAAGGTACTGTCGATGTCGGTCAAATACGTACTTTAGATTTAAGTTCAAGGCATTATAAAATCGTTGATCGCACAACGCACGAGGTCATGCACAAGATCGATGATATTATTACACACATTCTAAAAATGGAGCATTTCTAACACACTTTTTTGAAAAAGTGTGTTTTTTTATGAATAATAACGCATTTTTATTCGTTATAGTGTATAATAAACCAAAATCAATATCTCACACCTTTATTTATAAACGTAGAAGAAGATTACAATTAAAA
>NZ_PZGG01000104.1 GCF_003043455.1 Staphylococcus simulans
CTATAATAGAAGTATACAAAGGGGGATGAGACATATGAAGAGTAAAAAGCTAACGATTAATATTGTCATTGCGCTTGTAGCAGGGATTATTATCGGATCCATTGGTGACATTTACGCAGACACAAGTTTAGTAAAAGGGGTAGACCAATATTTCTTTAACACAGTTGGTCAAATATTTCTAAACTTAATCTTTATGCTTGTAGTACCAGTCGTATTTGTGTCGATTGTGTTGGGTGTGGTCGGTGTCGGTGATCCAAAATTATTAGGCGGTATCGGCTTAAAAACACTCGTGTTTTTCTTATGTACGACAGCCATTGCGATTACTATAGCGATTGTACTAGCACTAATTGTAAAACCAGGTGCAGGTCATTCAGACTTAATGAAAAGTACTGAAGTAGCTTCTTATCAAAAAACTTTAGACAAACAAAGTGAAGGAGCAGAAGCGCCGGCAAATCAAACATTTGATCAGACTTTAATTAATCTGTTTCCTAAAAATCCAATTGAATCGATGACACAAGGTAATATGTTGCAAGTGATTACTTTCTCGATTTTCATTGGTATCGGTATGATGGTCTTAGGAGATAAAGCGCTAATCGTGAGACAGTTCTTTGAACAGTTCAATGAGATATTGATGTATATTATTTCAATGATTATGCGTGTATTTGCGCCAATTGGTACATTTTGTTTAGTTGCCCATGCATTTACAGGGGCAGGATTAGGCGCAATCAAACAACTCGGTTTATACTTCATCGTTGTATTAGCCGCTTTAATTTTACATTTCTTCTTGATTTATGGCGGCACGATTAAGTTTATCGCAAAAGATAGTCCAATCAAATTCTTTAAAGGTTTTATTCCAGCAATTACGATTGGTTTCGGCGGTTCAAGTTCTAACGCAGCACTGCCGGTCTCAATGGAATGTACAAAGAAAATGGGAGTACGTCCAGCGATTGCATCATTTGTCCAACCACTAGGCGCAACCATCAATATGGATGGTACAGCAATTATGCAAGGAGTTGCGACCGTCTTTATTGCACAAATTTCAGGGGCGCAACTGACGATATTGCAGATTTTAACTGTGATTGTGATTGCGGTTATCGCAAGTATCGGTACAGCAGGAGTGCCTGGTGTAGGTTTAATTATGTTAGCGATGGTGTTGACTGCAGTTGATTTAAATCCTGCTGCGATTGGTATCATTATCGGTATTGACCGACTCTTAGACATGACGCGTACAGCTGTTAATATTACAGGGGATGCAGCATGTGCCTTCATGATTTCTAAACAAGAAGATAGAAAAGCCGTAAGTTCATAATATATTACAGAGGATTGAGATGTTCTAGTGACATCTCGATCTTTTTAATTTTGCATAAATATGACTTAACTGTGAAATGAATATTTCTACTTTAAAGTAAAATTAACTTAAAATGTAAAAATGACTTGAAATATCGCAAATTTTCGCCATAATAGAATAAGGGTATAAAACCACTAGATCAAGCGTAACCAATTCAATTAAAATGTAAAGAATTGGCAATTATATAACTTTTGACGTGTTTGATTATTTAGACAATTTCGGCTTTATCAAAATACGTCATAAAAGCAAAATTCGCTCTTTTAATTTTTCGCATTTTGTATTAAGATGTAATTTGTGTTTCAAGAATTGTGTATTATTGCAATTTCTTGCGTACGGAAAGATTACACAATAGAAAGGTAGAGTAATGATGGACAGACAAAGTTTTACAGATTTAATTCAAACAAAGTTCAAGATGGTGAGAATAGAAGCGGGCTACACTCAAGATACGATGGCTCAAACAATTGGGTTATCAAAGAAAACACTCGTACAAATTGAGAAAGAACGCGTTTTACCAAACTGGACTACATGTGTTTCAATTTGTGCTTTATTCAGAGACTCTGATGTTTTAAACAGTACATTTGGATGTGACCCCCTTGAAATCGTCCAAACAATTTCTAGAAATCACTGTGCATATCCTAAACACCCAACAACAAGTGATATCTACTGGAATACATTAGATTCTAAAAACGGATTTATCCTGCAAAGTAATAAAGTCAGTGAAATCTACCGTGTATTAAATCAAAACAAACAACCTATTTTTGGTACTTCTAAATTAAGAGAAGCTGAAACATATTTCGGAAGAATCTCTAAAGATGAATTAGTACATGCTTAATTCAGATGGTAAATAAGTGATAACAGAATCTTTTACAGAGATTGATACACTTTTTTATCCCATGTATGACATACTTAAAAAGATTGGCGGCTATTGCTGCCAATCTTTTTTGCGTTTTGAAACCTCTGAATTGTGTATATTAAGAGATGTATTGTAATATTAAACCTACGAGTGATTGAAAAGGAGATAAAAATTATGCACGCATTTTTCGTCATATTATTTATGATTGTGATTGGCGCAATCATTGGCGGTGTTACGAATATCATTGCGATTAAAATGTTATTTCATCCGCAAAAAGCCTACTATATCGGAAAGTGGCGTATTCCGTTCACACCTGGATTAGTCCCTAAACGTAGAGAAGAAATCGCTAATAAAATAGGCCGTGTGATTGAAGAACATTTAATTACTGAAGCACTGATTAAAGAGAAAATCAGTTCAGCGAGTGCACGACAAGCAATTGAAGGGTTTATTTCGCAACAAATCCATAAATTAAGCAGTGATCGTGCAACGTTGCAAAACTTTGCGCAGTCATTAGATATAGATTTTGAAACAGCAGCACAGCAAAAGGTACAACAGCTGATTGAAGATAAATTACAACAATACTATCAAGAACATGGACAAGCAGCACTTCACACTTTAATTCCTGAAGCTTTGGAAGCAGAAATCGATGAGAAAGTTGAAAGTTTAACACCATTGTTATGTGATCGTGCACGTGTTTACTTATCATCTCAAAAAGGTGAACAAGATATTTATAATATGTTAGATACGTTTTTTGAAGAGAAGGGTAAAATTGTCGGTTTGCTTGAAATGTTTATGACAAGAGCAAGTATTGCTGAGCGCATTCAAATGGAATTGATTCGTTTAACAAATCATCCGAAAGCGCGTCAGATTGCTGCACAGTTAATTAGAAATGAATATCAAACATTAAAAGATAAACAGTTAAATGAAGTGTTGTCACAAGCACAGTTTACCAATATTAAAGATAAAATGACTCCAATTATGATGGCGTATATCGATATTCCGCATAAAGCGAACCAACCGATTTCAGAATTAGCGCCTGGCTTAGTACAGTATGCACAAGCACATGCAGCAAGCTTTATTACAGATTTAATTGTTAATAAAGCTGCAGAGCATATTTCATCAATTATGAAACAAGTGAATTTAAGTGCGATTGTAGAAGAACAAATCAATTCATTTGATCTTGATTATATTGAACGCTTAATCATTGAAATTGCGAACAAAGAATTAAAATTAATCATGATGCTCGGTTTCTTACTGGGTGGTATTATTGGCTGTTTCCAAGGTATTATTGCATTATTCGTTTAAAATGAATTAGGTTGGGAATGTGTTTAGTGTCTGTTACTAAGAAATCAAGTAAATGTTTCGACACTGTAAATTATTTATGTTATGTTTATTGACGACGTAGTAAAACAATAACTTATAGGAGTGAATTTGAAATGGCAGTAGATTTAAAAGAACAAGCACACAAATTAGAAGAGGCTTTAAGAGAAAGCAATGAGTATCAAGCAATCAAAGATGCTTATGACAAAGTTAAAGCTAATGAAGAATCTAAAAAATTATTCGATGAGTTCCGTGAAACACAATTGAAATTCCAACAAATGCAAATGCAAGGACAACAAATCGAAGAAGAAGACTTACAAAAAGCTCAAGAGCAAGCACAAGCAATTGAAAAAGACGAAAACATTGCTGAATTAATGCAAGCTGAACAACAAATGAGCCAAGTCTTCCAAGAAATCAACCAAATCATCGTAAAACCTTTAGATGAAGTTTACGCTGAAGAAGAAAAATAATAATTAGACATTTTGACTGTCGGGTAATTCTACCCGGCAGTTTTTTCATGTTTTTGTTATCTTTGTTCTTTAGACTCATAGCAGGCGACTATGGTAAAATAAGATGATACTTTGATTACAAAACAATTGATTTTACAT
>NZ_PZGG01000105.1 GCF_003043455.1 Staphylococcus simulans
ATAAATCTGCACTTTACACCTATTATAAAAAGTTGTTGCTATATATTACGTTGGTATCTGTGATGTTTTCTGTATCAATTTGGGTATTTCATATTGATGAAATCGAATATTTACTAATTTATTTATTGGTTTTATTTACATCGAGTAGAATGTTTTTACTAGTTTTCTACAGGGTGAAGAAAGAATTTATGAAAATTCTTTATGTTAACTTAGTGCTCAGTTCTATGTATATATTACTGTACTTTTTGCCTATAGAAAGTGTGAAAGAAGTACTTTTATGTTTTGTAGTTATAGAGTTTTTGATAAATGTAGTTACATATCTATTAGTTAAGGTTAATGTAGTTGCATTATTCAAAACACAAAATTATTATTTTGAAGCATCATCACTAACTTTTTTCTTAATATCAGGCTGTGCAGGATCTTTAATGAACTATTCAGATAGATTCATAACAAGTTTTTTACTTGGTGCAAGTAGTGTTTCGATTTTCTATATAGCAACTTTGCCAACTAAATTAATGTTGTTCCCGTTTACAATGATTTCATCAGTTATTTTGAGTTATATTGCAGATACTGAAAAAATCACAAAAAGAATTAAAAAACGTGTATTAATGTTGATGCCGTTTGTAAGTGTTGTTGTGTTTGTTATTTCTTATTTTGTTGGCTACATTTTGATATATCTGTTATATGAAAATTATTTAGAGGCAGTTAAACCTATATATTTATTTGTAACAATAACATTCGGATTGATTTGTGCCGATTACATTATACGTAGTTTCTTAGTTAAATATTATTCATTAAAGCGCAAAGCGATGATTGATATATTAACGCTAATCTTTTTTGTAGTATTATCAATGATATTAAGTATTTTTAGCCATAGTTTAGTTATGATTGCAGTTGCTCAATTAGTTACATACTCAATAAAGCTATCTGTACAATTGTATATCTTTTCAAAACTAAAAGTATAAAAACAGATTACATGGAGGAGTAAGATGATTAGTCGTTTTAAGATAGCTATTAGAAAATTGTTATTAAGAGAAAGTACTAAAAATTTATATAAGAACATGAGTAAAGTAAAAGCTAAATTGATGAGATTTTTAAGTGACGAGCAATTTACAAAGCTCAATTTAAAGCATAATACAGGTATTAAACTTAACTTGAAAAACCCTAAGATGTTTGTAGAAAAAATAAATTGGCTGAAATTGAACTATAGAAATGACTTGCAAACTGAGTATACTGATAAGTATCTAATGAGACAACATTTAATTGATAATGAGTATGGTAACTTATTACCTCCTTTATTAGGTGCATATGATAATTTTAATGATATTAACTTTGAAAAAATGCCTGATAAAGTATTTTTAAAAACCAACCACACATCTGGGGTAAACCAAGCAGTTGAGAAAAACCAAACGAACTTAAAGAAGACTAAAGAAAAATTTGATGCAGCAATGAAAGATAACTACTTTAAATATTCTAGAGAATGGAATTATAAAAATATTAAACCTAAAATTTTAGTAGAAGAGTATTTGGATATGACGGAATTTATTGATTATAAATTCTTCGTATTTGAAGGTAAAGTAGAATTTTTTGCTGTCATAAAAAATATTAATGATGAACAAGGCAACCAATCCCTAGAAAGTAAAATCAATCTATACGATACAGATCAGAATAAAATGAATATAGATATTAAAAGGCAAGAGTTTGTTGATGATGATTTCGAATTCAGTAATTTTATACCTGAAATGATTGAAGTATCTGAAAATTTAGCGTCGAAATTGCCTTTTTGTAGAGTTGATTTCTTTGTGAGTAAGGATAAATTGTATTTTGGTGAAATGACATTTCATCCTAATGGTGGCCAATTAGTGCTGTACCCATTAGAAAATGAATTGAAGTATGGAGAAAAAATTCATTTGAATAAAATTCCTCAAAGCGATTTGAAAAAGCAACTTAATCATTAATGGTTAAGGAGGTAAAGTATGAAAAAAAATCTGAATGAGCATAAGTTTACGATTAAAGTATCCACAATTGTTATATTTATTTTGTATTTGTTAATAATTATAGGATCACTTAATGCGACAGAATCTGGAACTGTCCTTATTGGAACTGCAGCATTGTTTCTAACATTTTTTATTGCTACTTTAGGAATACTTATTTATGTAAGTAAATTAGTTCCATTTGACAAATCGCAGTTGACAGTATTAATTTTAATTCTATTATTGACAATGGTATGTGTTACTTCTATTTCAAATAATACATTTGAAATGAAAGACTTGATTAATACAATTCAAATGATTGCGTGTTTATTACTTATTATGTATTTGTCGTTTATCAAAATAAGTTTTGAAAACCTTAAATATATAAATGTATTAGTGGCAATATTCGTCCTATTTCATTTTATAGTATGGGTAGCAATGGGTTTACCGGGTTTCTTTGCTAGTATATATAATAACTCAAACCTTATAGGCCCATATATGTTTTATACTTCTTTCTTCTTGATATTAGGTATTAGATACTCTAAATTTAAAATTATATATGCCGGAATTCTTTTTATTAGTTTAATTCTTGTTTTCGCTAGTGATACGCGATCAATACTTTTGAGTATTGCAGCAACGATGCTCGTGTTCTTGTTTTGGAAACTTTTAACTAAGTATCAAAGTGTAGCAGTCTTATTTTTTGCTCTAGTAATTATACTTAGTATTTCGTTTATTTATATCTATCCAATGTTACCTACTTTTAGATTCTTTACACCTATAGAACAGTGGATGTTGGATCATACTGGTAAAAGTATAATGTCTGGTAGAAATGACTTGTGGATTCCATTAATTGAATTAATTAATGAAAAGCCTTGGTTTGGTTATAGTCCTGGCACTATGGCAGAAGAATTATATTCACATGATCAGTCGCCACATAATTTATATTTAAATATTTTGATGCAAATTGGTTATTCAGGATTAATATTAATTTCATCTATTTTCTTGATTATATGGAATGCAATGGTAAAACAAAAAGATAATTTCATTGTTAAATTATCTGCCAGTTATTTTATGGGAGTCATAGTACACCAATCATTTGAGATTACCTTATTCCAAAATCAGTTATCAGTAGGATTGCTACAAGTATTTATAATAGGTGTTGGATATAGTGTTGCAACAAACTTAAATAAAGAAAGGGAAATGATTATAGAATGAAGTACCGAAAGAAATATGGAGGTTGTTAACTTGAAAAATATATGGATATTTAACCATTATGCTACAGACAATTACTTTAATGAAGGTGGAAGACATTATTGGTTTGCAGAATTTTTAAAGAAAAAAGGGTATAATGTTACAATATTTTGTGCAAATACAAGACATAATTCTAATGATGTAATAGATACTAATGGAAAACTGTATGCAGAAAGAGTTGTTAACGAAATTCCATTTGTCTTTGTGAAATCCCATACTTATAATTCAAATAATCATCATAGAATCATGAATATGCTTTCTTTTAGTAAAAGGTTACTTAAGGTGTCAGAAGATTATCGAAAAAGGTATGGTAAACCGGATACTATTATAGCCTCAAGTGTACATCCACTTACTTTAATAGCAGGGTTAAAAATAGCAAAAAAATTACAAGTGAAATGTATAGTTGAAGTTAGAGACTTATGGCCAGAAAGCATTGTTGCTTATGACATATTAAGTAAAAATAATCCAATTACACAAATAATGTATCAAGCTGAAAAGAAAATATATGAAAAAGCTGATGCAATTATAATGACATGGCAAGGTGGCAAGGACTACATTAAAAATCAAGGTTGGTTCTCTTCGATACGAGAAGAAAAAATTCACCACATTAGTAATGGTGTAGTATTAAAAAATTTTAATCATAATGCTGATTTATATAAAGTAAATGATTCAGAACTAATGGACACTAATTATAAAAATTATGTATATACTG
>NZ_PZGG01000106.1 GCF_003043455.1 Staphylococcus simulans
CAACTAAATCAACTTTAATATGAACTATTATTTCTCATCATTATAAAATTTCTTGTATCGTAAATAACGTCTAGTGTATAATGTATTTGAATATAACACATGTTATTAAAAGTAGGAGCATTCATGCCTTGCTAAGTTGAATGATTCAAAAGGGAGAGTTCATGCCTGTTAAAAGTTGAAGATGTCTAAAGAGGAGAGTTCATGCCTAGTTAAGTTGAAATTTTAAAAGCAGTAGCCATTTGATGTATAATCATTTGGCTTTTAATTTTGAAATGAAATTTTCATGTTTTGTAACTATTGGAATAGTACGAACAAGTATAAATAAACTAAAATAACCACTCTCATAATTTGTTTATGAAAGTGGTTATATTTTATTGAATCATTTATCTTAGTTTTAATGTGAAAGCATTAATCGCTACAATAATTGTACTTAAGGACATGAGTATTGCTCCAACAGCAGGTGAGAGTATTATACCCATAAATGCTAGTATACCAGCTGCAAGAGGTACCGCAATGATGTTATATCCAGCTCCCCACCATAAGTTTTGAACCATTTTTCGCATGGTGTTTTTGGATAAAGTCAGGAAGTTGATAATATCAGAAGGATTACTTTTGACGAGTATAACATCACCTGATTCAACAGCTACATCTGTGCCTGCGCCAATGGCCATTCCAATGTCTGCTCTGACTAAGCTTGGAGCATCATTAATGCCATCACCGACCATCATCACTTTACTGCCGTTTTTCTGATAATCTTTAATGATGCTTTCTTTATCTTCAGGCATTAATTGTGCATGAACATCACTAATTCCTAATTCATTAGCCACTGCTTGTGCTACTTCATTATTATCTCCTGTTAGCATAACTGGTGTGATGTTTCTAGCTAATAAATCTGAAACCATTTGTTTTGAACTTTCTTTGATTTGATCTCCTTGGGCAATAATGCCAATCACTTGTTGTTCGTAAATTAAATAACTAATAGAGTTTCCTTGCTGAGCAAGTTCTTTAAATTGATTTTTATTATAACTCAAGTCATTTTTATCTAAATAGGAGGCACTTACAATTTTAATTTTCTTACCATCAACGCTACCTTCTAATCCTACACCTGAAATATTATTAACATCTTTAGGAGATGGATAAGAAATATTATTTTCTTTTGCATATTCGACAATTCCAACAGCAAGCGGATGTTCAGAGCTGCTTTCTAATGAAGCAAATAAACTTAATATTTCTTTATGGTTGAATTGATCTGTGAAACTCTCATAATGGTTAACCGAAAAATTACCTTCAGTTAAAGTACCTGTTTTATCCATCATAATATAATCAATATGCTGTGCAATTTCTACGGATTCTCTATTTTTGATAATTAATCCATTATGTGCACCTATAGAAGTAGAACGTGCTGTAACTAAAGGTATCGCTAAACCTAATGCGTGCGGACAAGCAATAACCAATACAGTGACTAAACGTTCAAGTGCAAAGTCAATATTGTTTTGTATCAGCATCCATACAATAAACGCAATTAAACCGCTGGTTACCGCAAAATAAAATAAATAACCTGCGACTTTATCAGAAAGAAGTTCAGCATCTGATTTATCATTTTGTGCTTGGCTTACTAATCCCATAACTTGAGATAAGTAGCCATGTTCACCAGTAGCAGTTACTTTTATTTGAATTGTACCAGAACCATTCATTGAACCGCCGATAACATTATCGTTATCGCTTTTTGGAACCTTTTTAGACTCTCCAGTAACTAACGACTCATCAATAGATGTTTTACCTTGAACAATTACTCCATCTGTAGGAATATTTTCACCAGCTTTAACTTCTACAATATCGCCTTTATGAATCTCTGAAATTTTAAGTTCTTGACGTTGACCATTTTCAGTTACTTTTACCGCAGTATTGGGTAGAAGTTCAGCCATCTTTTTAAGCGCATTACTTGCGCTGCCAACTGCGTTCATTTCAATCCAGTGTCCTAATAACATGATAATAATTAAAGTTGCTAACTCCCAGAAGAAATCCATTGTATGTGACGATGAATCACTAAAATTATTCATGTAAAATGCATACAAACTATAGAAATAAGCCACCGAAATACCAAGTGCTACTAAAGTCATCATGCCAGGTTTTTTAGAAGCAATTTCATCCTTAGCGCCTGATAAGAAGGGCATGCCGCCATAAAAAAATAAAATGGTCGATAGAATCAAAACAATCCACTCTGATCCAGGAAACGAAACTTGGAAAGGTAATTGAATACCCATCATAGGTGATAAAATAATAATCGGTATCGTGAAAATTAATGAAATAAAAAATTTACGCTTAAAATTCCCATGATGATGCATGTGATGATCGTGACCGTTATCACTAGTATGCGAATGGTGTTTATGTTGTCCGTTATTATGCGTATGTTCATGATTCGACAAAATAATACCTCCTAAATATATTGGTAAGTTAATACAATGTAAGTATAACATATACGGTATAGGGGTATGGAGTATATGGCTTATGTTTCTATTCACTTTGTAATCATCCGCTTTATAACTGCGCTTCAATCAATAGTATTTATGTTCATTTAAAGTACATTTGCTTATTTTTTTAGAGCTCTTTGGTATTCATATAATGTTAGGTGGCATATAGTTAAAGAAATAAAAACATCCACTCCGATATGAAGTGGATGCATCTTATGATTGATTATCGTTTTTTGTTTTGTTGATTTCTGGATGATTGATTTCATCTACACTTTTTTGACTGAAGCGATAAATCTTAACCATTGCGGGTCTAGATAAAGCTAAGAAAGATAAGAATGTCGCTAAGAAAGAAAAATGTGTGACATTTAATACAAATAACATCGGTACAAAGATTAAGACGAAAAGTGCGATAAATAAAATGAGCGGCAGTATTTTGATTAATATACTTTTAACAGTACCTTTAGTCAGTCGAGTCAGAATGAATAAAATAACTCCAATTAAAATTAATGGAATAATAATAGTTGTTAAAGTTGCGACATAAGCTTCTGCGTATCTATTCCAATCCAGATGGATAATGTAATACATAGAAGAGTTAGTTGGTATATCAAGTCTAAATAAGTTACTGCCGTAGTTTTTATATAAATAGTAGACGATGAGTATTAATAATATGATTGAACCGCAATATTTCATAATAGTGCGTGGCATTTTATTAGATGATTGGCGCAAAACAATTCCCTCATTTCAAGCAATTTCTATTATTATCTTATAAGTCTATATTGAATACAATAGAAATACAAAAATAGATACGACTTTTATACGAGGTGCAGTATGAATACGCGTGGTACAATAGTGGTAAGAGTAATATAAGAAAAACTTTAACATTATTTTGAAATAAGGTGATAGACATGAAACGCTCAGATAGAAATCAACCTGATTATGACCGTTATAATCGAGACCCACGTGCTTCAAGAGATAGTCAAGATCCACGTTATCATGATTCACGTGAAGAAGAATACCGCAGACGTTCTGATGAAGATGGTCGTTATTATAATGAACGTGATTACAGACGCGAACGAATGTTAGAAGATGAAAATCGTAAAAATAGTAAGTGGAAAAAAGGTTTAGCAGCAATTGTAGTTATCTTATTGATTGTAGTGGCGATATTTATCGT
Source organism: Staphylococcus simulans (assembly GCF_003043455.1). GTDB lineage: Bacteria > Bacillota > Bacilli > Staphylococcales > Staphylococcaceae > Staphylococcus > Staphylococcus simulans_A. Next base: position 3,643 of record NZ_PZGG01000106.1, read on the forward strand.
CAGAAATATGATGCAACCAAAAGATAGTACAGAAACTGCAAATCAAAATGCACAGACACAACAAACACAACCAAATAACTCGCAAGCTCAAAAACCAGTGACAAATAATTATAAAGAAATCATTCGTGAGAAAGAAACAGTTATTAAAGAAAAAATTGAAAGTGCTAAAAACAACATTCAAAACGGTCAAAACAGCCAAAATGCGATTGAGTCTGCACAAAATGAAGTCAATCAATTAAAAGATAAAGCTTCTAATGCGACAGATCAAAATGTCACTGACCAATACCAAAA
>NZ_PZGG01000107.1 GCF_003043455.1 Staphylococcus simulans
CTTCAGACCCGCAAATCACTAACGCTGAAATTCCAAATACAATAAAACCTATCCCAAATACATAACCTAAAATATCTAAAAGCATAACTTCTAACCTCCATAAACCTTATTTACACTAAGGTTAACAAAGAAAAGAAGGGGCAAAACTAACAATATTGTTATACTCAAGATTGCTTTATTGACGTTGAGCCGCGGAACCCTTAACAATCCCAAAACTTGTCGAATGGTCGGCTTAATAGCTCACGCTATGCCGACATTCGTCTTCAAGTTTAGTTAAGGGTTCTTCTCAACGATCAATAAATTTTCTCAGCATAAATGCGTCATTTAAAACTAGTTAGTCGTCTATACTTAATTTAAAAATTTCTTCTTTCTTCTCAGTTAATTCTTTAAATATAATCTTCGGCTTTTTTTCAGAAAGCAATATGTCAAAAGCCTCATTATAGATAGCTTTCGCTTCTTTAGATTTAGACGTAGAAACTCTACTATAAATATTTCCTATCTCTTCAAGTAAACTCGCACTTTTTTATAATAAACTAAACCGTCTTTATTCGCTTCAAGTTCAACAAAACCATTTCTAATCCCATATTTTAAAGCATAATAAAGTAAAATAGCCGAAAATATTATATATAAATATCAAATTAATACCTCCTTTTTTAACAAACTTTATCACAAGAACTATTTAAAATTTTAAACGCCTTTATTTTGGATTTTAAGGGGATATTTTGAAGGATTAGGGAGTTTTATGCCTAAAACATATATAAGCTCTTAAAATGCAAATATGAGCCAAATAAATATATGCTATTTTCAAAAGCAAAGATTTGAGCAAAACCAGTGACGATTTTTAGACACTGCCCAGTTACATGCAAACTAAAATTTTGCATAAGATCCTTCAAAAAGCGAGTCCGGTTTTTAGTTCCTGCAGGGGCAAATTTCTGTAAAAAATACCGAAATCTTGTTTTTGTCCAAAATGCTTTGTAAGAGCATAAGGGAAATTTGCTACCTTTGAAAAAGGTAGGTCTGGCAAAGCCAGACATTTCAAGACTTACAGCGTTTTTACTCAGGTATCCAAAAATCACTTTATACCCTAAAAGTGCCCACAACATATAGTATGGCACCTTTAAAGTACCCTAATGTTTTTAGCACTTTTCAATAAAAAAACGCCAGCTTTTTCGCTAATGTCTTAGAATAAATATCAAAATTTATATTCAAATTTCTTCGTCAATCTCATCAATCATTTGATGATTAATTTTACTTTTTTTCTTCTTCGGACAAATCAAAAATTTCACGCGCTAAATACTCTTTGGGGTTCCAGTGATATAAAATTTGATAAACATATTCTGTCGAATCTACTTCTTTAAAGTAAATGTTGTATTTAGCTGGATAGCTAATTATTCTCCCCAAAGTTCATTTAACTGTCGTCTAAATGCTTCTCGTTCCCTTTCAAACTCTGCTTTTTCTTCTGGAGTCATTTTTTTGCTTTGCTTTTGATCTGGATTCTTCAACCAATCTGGCGTTAATTCTTTACTTTTTATATTGTTAGGTTTTTTAACGTTATAATTTTTAGCTTCGTTTAATGTTTTGATACCCTTGTCAGACCAATTTTGTAACACTTTAAGGAAAAACACTTTAGGATTGTTGCCATGTTTAGAAGCATATTGTATAGCGTAACCAATAACTTCATCATCAAACTTCGGTAATAGTGAATTTAATTCATTTTGATAGGTTGTTGTTATTGGAATATTAAACTCTAGTTTAATTTTATGAATCCATTTTGATAAGTTACTACCACCACTACTTGATTCTGAAGAAGTAGTAGTATCATTAAATTCAGTATCATTAAATTCAGTATCATTAAATTCAGTATCATTAGAGTTTGTTTTTGAGACTTCTAGAAGTTTGTTTTGTAAACTTCTGGAAGTTTGTTTTTGGGACTTCCGGAAGTTTGTTTTGTAAACTTCCGCGTCATCATTGGCTTTAATGATGTTTTCACTTTCTTGTATCTTATAAATATCATTAATGTTCACATCGGGTTTCATTAAATATAATTTATTAGGTTTATTTAATCCTTGTCTTTTTTGCTCTAATAAATTTACGTTTTCTAATTCCTTTTTAATTTTAACAATTTTATTTTTTCCTAAATTAAGAATTGACATTAGATTTTCATTCGTATATATAAAATAAATTGCGTTTTCTTCATCTACCCAGTCATTCATTATTGATAATTCAAGTCGATCACGTAAGATAGCGTAAGCAATTTTTGCGTCATTTGATAATTTTTTATAAGTAGAATTAGTAAAAAAAACTTTGGGTAATTGATAAAATCGTTCTTTGTACTGTTCTTCTAAGTAAAATTTGTTAGACATAATAAAAACCTCTTTCCATTATTTTGGGGATAGAGGTAATAAAACGATTACATTTATTCACGTTTATTTAATAATCTAGGTGCTTGCACTTGTTTGATAGATTTAATATAATGAAAACACAACGTATATTAAATAAACGTCGACAACGTTTTATTACCTTAGCACAACTATTGGCGTAGTTGTGCTTTTCTTATTTTTATTTAATAATATCACTTGACAGCCTTAAATGTAAAACTGCCACTAATTAACTATGTGATTACTTATGTTGTATATACTATGTCATACTATAAAACGAGAATGCATACAAACACACTTAATACTTGCATACATTATTCTTGTATTACATATGCATTAGTACTATAATCAAATTATAACAACAAAGGAGAATTTAGATGACAAAAGTAATTACAGTAAACAACTTTAAAGGTGGAGTAGCAAAAACATCTACAACTATTGGTTTAGCTTATATTTTGTCTCAAAAGTTAAATTATAAAACATTAGTCATTGATTTAGATCCACAAGCTGACGCAACTGAAACGTTACTATTAACATTTGATGCTAAGATAAATAAAACATTATATGATTCTTTAAAACAACAATTGAATGTTGATACTTGTCTTATTGAATTGAATGAAAAAATTGATTTAGTTCCATCGGACTTTAATATGATAGGGTTTCCTAATTTATTAGAAGATTTAGGTTACAATCGTTTTAATGGTGCAAAAGTTATCAATGACTTTATTAATCCCATTAAAGAAAATTACGAATTTATATTAATTGATATTCCCCCTACAATCAGTGATTATTCTAGTAATGCAATTTATGCGTCAGATTATAGTTTAATAGTAATGCAAACGCACAGTCGAAGTTTACGAGCTGTAAGCTCATTTATTGAGTATCTAGCATTATTTAAAGACAACTATCAATTAGATTTTGAGATTGCTGGTATTTTGCCAGTTATGTTCAAAAACAAAGGGAAAATTGATAACATGGTAATTCAGGAATCCATTGAGAAGTATGGGGAACATGTTTTTAAAAACTATATTTTTCAAAGGGAAAGGGTTAAACTTTGGGATAAAACAGGAATTACTGATTTAGATTATCACGATCAGAATACATTGAAGATGTACCAAAATATTACATTAGAATTACTAGAAGAAATAAAGAATTATGAAAGAGAGTGATATATTTGAAAAAAAAAGAATCATTATTAAACTCAAGTGAAGTTAATAATACAAGATTAGACAATGAATTTATTAGTAGAGGACAGAAAATTGAGAATTTACCAGAAACTAGCTTACGTATTAAAGGTAACAC
>NZ_PZGG01000108.1 GCF_003043455.1 Staphylococcus simulans
ATATTAGGAAATTAGCAGCTCTACGAGCTGAAAATTTCTTGGACAAAATAAAAAAGGAACGATTTTCATTTTTATATGTGAAAATCGTCCTTTTTATTAGGTTCCAGAACAATTATGTCCCGGCCCCTTTTCAATTCTACGATGCAATATGATAGATAATGGCTGAAACAAGTCTAATAGAACAAAAAATGTTATAATACTAATAATCAAAATTTGAATCATTAATTGAGTAAAAGGAGCGTTTTCATGTTTAGTTTAGAAGGAAAAACATACGTTATTATGGGAATTGCGAATAAACGCAGTATTGCTTTCGGGGTAGCCCAAGTTTTAGATGAATTAGGAGCAAAACTAGTCTTTACATACCGTAAAGAACGCAGCAAGAAAGAATTAGATAAACTTGTTGATCAATTAAATCAAAAAGAACATCTAACTTACCAAATTGATGTTCAAAGTGATGACGAAGTGATTGAAGGCTTCAAAAAAATCGGTGAAGATGTCGGTCAAATCGATGGTGTCTTCCATTCTATCGCATTTGCGAACGTTGAAGACTTACGCGGTCGCTTCTCAGAAACTTCAAGAGAAGGTTTCTTACTTGCACAAGACATCAGTTCTTATTCATTAACAATCGTTTCAAGAGAAGCGAAAAAAATAATGCCTGAAGGCGGCAGTATCGTCACAACAACATACTTAGGCGGAGAATACGCAGTACCTAACTATAACGTGATGGGTGTTGCGAAAGCCAGCTTAGAAGCAAACGTACGTTACTTAGCATTAGACTTAGGTCAAGACAATATCCGTGTCAATGCTGTTTCAGCAGGTCCAATCCGTACACTAAGTGCGAAAGGTGTCGGCGGCTTCAACACAATCTTAAAAGAAGTTGAAGAACGTGCACCATTAAAACGTAACGTTGATAAAGAAGAAGTCGGCAAAACAGCTGCTTTCTTATTAAGTGATTTATCAAGCGGTGTAACGGGTGAAAACATCCATGTTGACGCTGGTTTCCACGTAATTAAATAATAAAACTCAGTATAGCCCACTATGATAGTCTAAGACTAAAATAGTGGGCTATTTTTTTAAATGCGTCTATTCAATCCTCACAATGAAGTGTATGATAGTTACGGGAATAAAAACACAAAAGTGGGTGGACAAGGATGACAGAAAAAATTCATCAACAAGATAAGTCGTATTCTAATAAAATTTTAGCTTCTTCAATGCTTGGCTTTGGACTAGAAAATATGGATATTATGTTTTTAGCCTTTGCGTTATCAAGTATTATTAACGAATTCCATATCAGCTCTGCAGAAGCTGGTTTAATCGCATCGATCACAAACTTCGGTATGTTGTTCGGAGGTGTTATTTTTGGTGTGCTTGCAGACAAATATGGGCGTATTCGTATCTTTACATACACAATTTTTATCTTTGCGATAGCAACAGCGTTACTTTCAGTCGCGTCTAATATTTATATGGTTTATATTTTAAGATTCATTGCCGGTATGGGCGGCGGCGGAGAATTCGGTATCGGGATGGCACTAGTAGCTGAAGTGTTTAAGAAACAACGTCTAGGCCGTGTTTCTTCAGTCGTCGCAATCGGAGGTCAAATCGGCGCTTTAATTGCTGCGTTGTTAGCTGCCGCGATTTTACCGCATCTCGGTTGGCGTGCACTCTTTTTAATTGGTGTAGTACCTGTGATTTTAGCATTCTACATCCGTCGTAATTTAGATGAAACAGAATCATGGAAACAAGCAAAAGCCAATCGTACGTTAGAGAAGAAAAATCAATCACCAATTGGTTTATTATTTAATACGAAACATATGGCACATACGACAATCGCTTTAACGATTATGTCGAGTGTACAAGTTGCTGGGTACTTCGGTTTGATGAACTGGTTGCCATCCATACTTCAAAAACAACATGGCTTAAGTGTTTCTAACTCATCACTTTGGACAATCAGTACAATTATCGGTATGAGTTTAGGTATGTTTGCATTCGGACAAATATTAGATCGCTTTGGTGCTAAACTTTCTTATACTATCTTCCTTATCGCATCAGCGGCATCTGTATTTATTTATGTCTTTGCGCAAAGTGCAGTCGCTTTACTGATTGGTGGAGCCTTTGTCGGCTTCTTCGTCAACGGCATGTTTGCAGGCTATGGGGCAGTAATCAGCAGTTATTACCCAACACATATCCGCAGTACAGCGAACAATGTGGTCTTTAATATTGGACGTGCACTTGGTGGTTTATCACCGATTGCGATAGGTTATTTAATGGATCACTATGGTATGAGTACTACAATGATATTCCTCGCATGTCTTTATATGATTTCGCTTGTGATGATGTTATCACTTAGAAATATGCCGTTGAAAGGTAGAAAAGCAATGCGTACAAATCAAGCATAAACGACATGAAATATAAATAAATTTCATCAATACAAAAAGCGTTCAACTCCGTTTTTGTGAGTTGAACGCTTTTTATTATACTTGTTAATCTTTGACTTCGCTTTGTGCTTTCCGCATAATCTCTTGACGGTAAACAAAGATGTTACGGATGACTGTTTTAATCACTGCGTATAATGGAACGGCAACTAAAATTAAAACGAATCCGCCTAAGTTACCAGCCGCTAAGATAACGATAATAATTGTAAGCGGGTGAATGTTAAGTGATTTACCCATAACATTCGGTGTAATGACATTACCTTCTAATTGTTGTGCAATGAGTGTCACGACACAGACCCAAATAAATGCCGTCGGGCTTTGAATAATGCCGATGATTGCGGCAGGTAAGAAGGACATCCATGGTCCTAAGAATGGAATCATGTTTGCGACACCTGCGAATAACACAAGTAAAAGTGTATATTCTAAACCGATAATTGTATAACCGATGTAAAGAATGATTCCTAAAATTACACTGACTGTGACTTGTCCTTGAATGTATGATTGTAATGTATAGTTCACATCTTTTAATAAGTTCGTTACGAATACTTTACGGTCACCATTGAATAATTTAGCTACTGAAGGAATGAACTTCTCGTGGTCTTTCAACATATAAATTAAGAAGAATGGCACCATAATTAATAAGAACAGTGTAGAGATAATTTGAGAGACAATCGCAATCGAATTCGATAGGATGTTTGTCACATTATCTCCGAATGATTTTACAACTTTATTGATGCGATCAGTGACATCATTAGGAAGTTTATCCATTTGGTCTAGTGTATATTGTATGATTCCTTGAACTTCTTTTTGAAGTTGAGGTGCTTGTTTAATCAAACCGTTAATTTGGTTGGCGATGAGTGGTGCAACCACTGTAATCGCAGTTGCAGTTAAGCCGATTAAAATCACAAAGATAATCGAAATACTGCCCCAACGCGGCACCTTGCGTTTTTCTAAAAACTTTTGAAGCGGTAAAAAGACATAAAATAAAAAGCCGCTTAAAATAAATGGTAAAATGACTGATTGAATAATGATAATCAGCGGTTTAAAGATAACATGTACTTCCATAATCAATCTGATTAATAGAAATAATATCAATAACATGATTCCCGTTCGGAACCATACTTTATTTAACATTGACAATGTCCTCCTATAGAAATAGACTTATACATCATTATAGACTAAATTAAGTTATTGAAAAAGTCATATTTTCGCAGAAATGT
>NZ_PZGG01000109.1 GCF_003043455.1 Staphylococcus simulans
ACTTCAGGACGTGCAGCAGCGCTTTTACCTGTATATCAAGCATTTGGCGATCGCTTTAATTCGAATCGACAATATTTAGGTATATTGATGCCGGTATTAATTTTGATGGGGACAAACTTATCTTTAATTGGTGCAGGCAGCCATATTATTGGGATTGGTTTGCTTGAAAATCAAACGGATGGTTCTATTTCTTATCTTCAATTCTTAATCTGGGGCTTTCCATTTGGGATAATAATTGCAATATTGAGCTTATTTATGATAAAAAAGTTTTATATGAAGCCTGTTGAAAATATTTCAACAGAAAATTTAATACAACATGAAAAACAACCATTGACTAAAAAAGAGAAAAAAGCAGCAGTACTTATCAGTTTGACAGTGATACTTTGGATTACCGAACCATTGCATCATTTTGATATCGCCTTTGTCACAATTTTAATGAGTTTAATTATGATTATGCCTAAAATTGATTTGATTGGATGGCGTGAAGCGTTTAATAGAGTGTCTTGGAGTTTGATTTTCTTTGTGGCCGGTGCGACTGCACTCGGAAATCTATTAGTAAAATATAAAGTGCTAGATGTCATCCAACATCAATTATATCAAGTGATGCATCATGTCAAATTGACAAATGAATTTGTACCGTTAGTGATTATTGTGGTGTTGACTGTGACTTCGCACTTATATATTACCAGTCATACGACACGTGCTGTGGTATTTATACCATTGCTGATTGTTTTCGGTAAAATGTTTGGCTTGAATCTGACAGCAGTGGTATTTATTGCGCTCATTGGTACGAACTACTGCTTAACCTTCCCAGTCAGCTCTAAAGCGCTGTTATTGTTTTATGAGAATAAAGAAAGACCATTTACAATTAAACAGCTCATGTATTTAAGTTTAGGTATCATGCCAGTATATATGATTACTATGATTGTGATTTATTATGTTTATTGGCAGTATGTTGGGCTTGCATTGAAATAGGAGTGAGTAGAAGTGGAAACCATCTTAATCGTAGAAGATGATGAAAAAATAGCTCGAGTCATTGAACTGGAATTGGATTATGCAGGCTATGACGTCTGCATTGCCCATTCTGGTAAAGCAGCATTACAACTCTATCAAGAACGTCACATAGATTTGATATTACTTGATGTGATGATACCGGATTTAAATGGCTTAGAAGTACTCAGAAGGATTCGAAATGAGAATGACTATATCAAAATTATTATGTTAACTGCACGTGATGAGGTCATGGATAAAGTCAGCGGTTTAGATTCTGGTGCGAATGATTATATGACTAAGCCGTTTGAAATTGAAGAGTTATTAGCACGTATTCGTGTGCATTTAAAACAGCAGCAGTTAACTCAAAAAGAAACGACTGAAACTCTAACGCATGGACAAATCGAATTGAATCCACAATCGAGAGAAGTATTTGTTGAGGGCAGCTTAGTAGAACTCACACAAAAAGAGTATGATTTACTTTATTATTTTATGACAAACCAAAACATTGCTTTAGATCGCGCGCAGATTATCGAATATGTCTGGGGTTATGATTTTGTAGGTGATACAAATATTGTCGATGTTTACGTCAGATATTTAAGAAAGAAATTAGATACTACGGATACTTCTATTATTTCGAGCGTCAGAGGCATCGGTTATATGATGAGAGCACAGTCATGAAACTCGGTACACAACTGCAGATATATATCACTTTAATGATTGCGATTGTGGTAGTTATTACGAATTTAACGATTTATTTTATTTATCGTACCACTTCGTTAAATGCGGAAACAGCACAACTAGAAGATAAAGCTATCAGTACGATGAAAGAGTTGCGAAAAGCGAAAGAAAATCATAATGATAAAGAAAAAGTATTACAGAGTTTGATTTTAACCGATGGCTATATAGCGATCGTAGGTAAAGATGATGAAAGTAAATTTCAAGTGACGTCTAATCCGAAATATAAAGATTTGAGCGAGCCTTATAAAAATAAGCAGTATAAAAAGGCAATTTATAAAAAAGGGCATCACTTTGTTTTAGTAAGTATTCCGTTAGTATGGAAAGATGGTGAAGTCAGTAACTTACAGATATTTGAGAACATCGATTTCAAATACAGTAAATACGATATTTTAAAAATCGTATTAACGCTTTCTACATTATTTATTCTGTTAATTGTCTTTTTATTAAATCGATTACTGACACAACTCATATTACAACCTATTAATCAATTGATTGAGAAAATGAAGAAGACAATTGAAACGAATCATTATGTCATTATGGATATTAATAAAAAAGATACGAAAGAACTGCAAGCACTGACACAAACTTATAATGATATGATGGAGAACTTGAAGGAACATGATGAAAAACAACAAGCGTTTATTTCAAATGCTTCTCATGAATTGAAGACGCCGATTACTGTGATTAATTCATATAGTCAGATGTTGAAGCGGTTTGGAAAGACACGAGAAGATACTTTAAACGAAAGCATTGATGCTATATGTGATGAAGCGCAACGTCTGAAATATTTAACTGAACAAATGTTGGATTTAGCAAAAGTAGAGCGCAGTAATCAGCAAGCACAACGTCAGCCTGTTGATTTAAATGCGATATTAGAACATAAAGCCGCGCGTTTTGCGCATGCTTATGATAGAAATATTGTATATCAATGTGATAATACTGCGTTGGCATTGGTGAATGAAGATCAATTCAAACAACTGATGACTATCTTTTTAGACAATGCGATTAAATACAGTCAAGATGATGTTGTGCTTCACGCAACAGAATATAAAGAACATATCCATGTTAATATTTCAGACCGCGGGATTGGTATTCCACAGACAGACTTAGAGCAAATTTTTAATAAGTTTTATCGTGTGGACAAAGCAAGAGCAAGACAATCAGGAGGTTCTGGTTTAGGACTGTTTATTGCGTTTGAATTAGCCAAACGTAATGATATTGAAATCCAAGTACAAAGTGTACTTGACATAGGCACAACGTTTATTTTGATTATAGAAAAGGTGACTTCAAATGGTGCTCAAAAAGATGATTAAAATACTTTTGATTGTCATTATTTGTATACTTGCAGTGTTACTAAGTGCAGTGATTTATTTCAAGTCCACTCAACGTGATTTCACTCAACAAGAAGTCAAACAACTTGTAGATGACCGTTATGACGGAAAAGTTCAATCTATTGCTTTAAATAAAGCTAAAACTACTTATAAAGTAAAAATGCTAGATGAAGGTCTGAAGTATGATTTAGAAGTAGATAAAAAAGACGGTACAATAAAAAATGTGCATACAGAAAAAATCAAACAATCCTCTCAGTCAAAATCAAAACCTAAGAAAACAACAAAAGAAAAAAAGACACCTTATATTTCAGAAGAAACAGCAAAGGCGGTAGCACAACATCAAGTGCAGGGTCAGTTTGTTTATATTGATTTAGAAAAAGAACATAACCCGCCATTTTACACAGTCCAACAAATTGTTGATGATGATGAAGGTGCAATCATAAAAGTAAATGCACTAAACAAAAAAGTGCTGTCTGTTTCCTGGTTTGAAATTAAAGATGATGACGATGATGATTTTGATGATTAAAATCTAAGCAGCTGTTGAAGCGATTTATACGCACAACAGCTGCTTATTTAGTATGCCTATATTT
>NZ_PZGG01000110.1 GCF_003043455.1 Staphylococcus simulans
GTTTATGTCTATCTGATTTTAAACTTCTTCCAAGTTGTTTTGTGGTGTAAGCTTTTTATTTTTAGCGCTTTTTTCTTTTGCTACTGCTTCATCTTCATTGAAATGTGCATCTTTTAAACGCTTCGGATAGTCTTCAAGCCAGAATGTCGCATTTGGTAATTTATTTGGATCTGGTTTATAAATCGCAAAGTTACCAGAACCTTTTTGTTTCATTTGGAATTCGTAATCTTTTAATGCGTCAACGGCAGGGCGATGGAGAATCCAAATCGCGATAATATTGAGCCATGCCATCATACCTACACCTAAGTCACCCATACTCCAAGCAACATCTGCTGTTTTGATTGAGCCGTAGAAAGCTGCGAAGATTAACGCAAAACGTGCGACTGTAAACCAGATTTTAGTCGTAAAGACTGAACTGTTTCTCGTCATATACGCAATATTTGTTTCTGCAATGTAGTAATATGCGAGTATTGTTGTGAAGGCGAAGAAGAATAATGCAATCGCAATAAAGTATGAACCGATACCAGAGAAGGCAGGGTCAAAGTGATAGCTGCCGCCTTGTAATGCTTTATCGATACCCGCTTGTGCGTACATTGCTGTACCTGAGTAATCTTTTGTACCATCGGCGTTTTGAACATAAATACCGTTGTCTTTGATTAATTCTGGAATACCGCCTGGCTTTAAATCGCCATTTGTTGTATTATATGTGCCTGAAATTAAGATGATTAATGCTGTGGCTGTACATACGAATAATGTATCAACATAAACTGAGAATGATTGAACTAAACCTTGTTTGGCTGGGTGAGAGACTTCAGCTGCAGAAGCGGCATGTGGTCCTGTTCCTTGTCCAGCTTCGTTTGAATACAATCCACGTTTAACACCGATTTCAATCATAGCACCGAAGATACCGCCAAACGCTGCTTGCATACCGAATGCTGATTTAAAGATTAATGCGAATAATGCAGGTACGGCTTGGATATTGATGATAATAATAAAGACTGCCATTAAAATATACAGAATAGCCATGAAAGGCACGACTGCTGTAGCGACATTCGCAATCCATTTAACTCCGCCGAAAATAATCAAGCCTAAAATGACGGCAATAGTGACTGCGACAATCCAGTTTGGAATTTGGAATGCATTGTTCATTGAACTTGCGATTGCGTTAGATTGTACCCCTGGTAATAACAAACCTACTGAGATAACTGTGACAATCGCGAAGACTAAACCGTAAATTTTACCTAATCGTCCTTTAATCCCATATTCAATGTAGTAGGCAGGACCACCACGGTATTCACCTTTCTCTTCACGTTTGAAGATTTGACCTAATGTTGATTCGATAAATGCACTGCTGGCACCTAGAAATGCGGTTACCCACATCCAAAAGACTGCACCCGGGCCCCCGATAAAGATAGCAGTAGAAACGCCGACGATATTCCCCGTACCGACACGTCCTGCTAAAGAAAGTGCAATTGCTTGGAAACTAGAGATCCCAGTCGGTGATTTTTCACCGTGGAACATTAAACGAATCATCTCTTTAAAATGCCTGACTTGAAAGAATTTCATCATCAAAGAAAATAAAATCCCCGTAATCAATAGACCATAAACAAGCGGTTTACTCCACACAATTTCATTAAACCAAGCTACAAAACTTTCTAGCATAATGATTTCCCCCTTAATAAAGCGAAAAAGAAAACGCTTACATTTTACCCCTAAAAAATAAGCGCATACATTCCGCTACTGTATGTGTTTCGACATGCATCAGTGACATTGATTTTTTTCAATTATACTTTGAATAAAAGTTCCGTGCAACACTTTTAATGAAAATAAACAATAAACTTTACAAATAAATTCTTATTGGATTAATCGGAATGACGCATTAAACCTAGTTAGTATCTAGCTTATTACCCAATTGACCTGAAAATTGTTAAACTAGAATTAAGTTTAACAATAAGGAGAGGGTATTGTGAGTGAACTAGAACCAGGTGTTGTGACTCAGACACAATTTCATAGTGAAATATTAGAACGTGATATTACATTATCAATCTATTTACCTAAAAATTATTCACCATTATTTAAATATAAATTAGTATTTTGTTTTGACGGCTTAGATTTCTTTCGCTTCGGACAAATTCATCGTGTGTATGAACGATTAAGAGAAAATGAACAAGTGGAACGCGCAATTTTCATCGGGTTTCATTATGAAACTGTTGATAAACGAAGAGAAGAATTTTCACCAAATGGCAGTCGAGCACCTTTAACAGTAAAAGCGATGGGGCAAGAATTATTACCTTATATCGATAAAACATTTCCAACTTTTAAAGTTGCGAGTGGGCGTGTGTTATTAGGAGATAGTTTGGCAGGTTCAATTGCGTTAATGACGGCACTGTCTTATCCACGCTTATTTAATCAAGTCGGTATGTTCAGTCCGATGTTTAATGAAGTCGTTGATGTACTCGCAAATCGTTGCCAGTTTATTGATCAATTAGATATTTGGCAAGCTGTCGGTAAGGAAGAAATTGATTTTGCGTTACCGACTACAGGAGAACGTGCTGATTTCTTAACACCCAACCGAGAATTAAAAGAGTTATTAGAGAAGTTTAATGTCACACATTATTATGAAGAATTTGATGGGGGACACCGCTGGAAGTATTGGAGAAAATTAATGGAACCCTTACTTTTATACTTTTTAGCGGAGTAAACCATTCAGTAAATTCTGTAAAGTTACAGTTTTTGGTAACGATTTCATGGAATGTTTGCTATAATGGCCATATAGTTCAATCTAAGGAGGAATTCAAATGATTTTAGGGTTAGCATTAATTCCATCAAAAACATTCCGCGAAAAAATTGATGCATATCGTAAACGTTATGATGAACGTTATGCTCAGATCCCACCTCATATTACAATCAAAGATTCATTTGAGGTTGAAGATAATGATTTTGATCGCGTGAAAGAAGATATTCAATCACGTATCGAAGGCATTGCGCCACTTCACATTCATGCTACGAAAGCATCAAATTTCGCACCTGTAAATAATGTGATTTATTTTAAAGTTGAAAAAACACCTGAATTAGAAGAATTAGATAATCGCTTCAATAACGGTGATTTTTACGGCCAACCAGAACATTCATTTGTTCCGCATTTTACAATTGCCCAAGGTTTAACAAGCCAAGAATTCGAAGATATCTTTGGACAAGTTAAACTTGCTGGTATTGATTACGAAGAAACAATTAGTGAGTTGACATTATTGAAATATAATGATGAAGCTGACAAATGGGAAACAATCGACACATTCAGTTTCAAATAAGATGTGATGAAAGTTAAAATCTTAACCACACATCATTGATTAAAAAGTACGGGGCTGAGACATTGTGATATTGAGGGCTCGATAGTGTAGATATTACTATCTATTTTCAATGTCTTAACCTCTTACTTTTAAATACATATTGTGATTCATATATACAAAAAAGGCAGCTGATTCAATCTATCTGAATCAGCT
>NZ_PZGG01000111.1 GCF_003043455.1 Staphylococcus simulans
CATAAGTCCTTAAATGAAAATTATATGGACTAATAAGTCCTTTTAAGCTAAAATAATTCTTAAATAATCATCATAATCGAGGTGTAGTAAATGCGCGAAAAAAAGTATGCTAAAAATCATCATAGAGGCAGTTATTCACCTAGCATTAATTTCGGTTCCTTTTTTTCTTCAATTAAAAATCATTTAGGTCCTAATTTTAGAAGAAGGTACAATATACGCAGATTCTTTGGCTGCCTTTGTACCTTTTATATTATCAGTTCAATCATACCTTATATTAATCGTGTTGATAATTACGGCGGTTATACATTTATAGCGATTATTTGGACGTTTTTTTCTTGGATCTTTTGGCATTATTCTTTTTGGAAGTTCCGAGGCGGTATTATCGATACCATTTCAAGAAACATCATTTACTTCGGCTCTATCTGGAGTATAATCTGGAAACTTACTGTCCAAAATATTTTAATTGTCATTTGGATAGCCTTTATTGCTCCAATTTCTGGATTTTTCACTTGGCGAAGAGCAGTAAAAGATAATCTCGTTTTGCATGAAGGCGAAAATATTTAAAGTGAGTGATTCCATTGAAAGTTAAAACATTTTTATTAATCATGATGTGTACGGTTACTATATTGTTATCTGGTTGTGGCGCAAATAAATTAGATGGCGATTATACCGGAAAAGTAAACTTCCTCTTTATAGAATCTAAAGTCACACTACATTTTGAGGGTAATAAAGTAATTCAGAAAGATAAAAATGGCCAAGATATTGAAGGAACCTATGAGATATCAGACAACCAACTCAAAATGAAATTAGGTGACTACAAAATTAATGCAGAGTTATCTAAAGATAAAAATTCATTTACTATCACCTCTGCTGAGGGAGCAGTCGCTCTCGCGAAAGGTACAGAGTTTAAAAAAGAAGATAAATAGATTCAATGTATTACAACCAAAGATTTAAAAAGCGTGTCGACATACTTTAAAGAGTAATCGACACGCTTTTTCATTACTAAAAGAAAAGTGGTTTAAAGTCATAACGCACTAAACTTCTCATTTTGAATTTAAAACCACATTCTCTATAGACAATAAATATATAATTATTTACTGCAATATGACTGCTATTATTGAAGATCCATTAAACCACCTTTTATTCTGCATGCATTTAAATCTTCAGAAGTAATCAAAGTTATATCTGCATTAGGATCTTTGGAAACTCTCACAGCGAGTTTGCGTTTAAGTTTATCATTTAAATTGCGGATCCATCGACCATTACTATGATCATCAGACAAAGGGAAATTATTTTTTATTAAATCAGCATATGCTTCTTTATCAACAGTATAGTCTTCGCCATTCAATCCTAATAAACCGATTTGTACTAATTCATCAACAGTATAGTCTTCAAATTGGAATGCATTTGGAATACGACTTTTCAGACCTTCGTTCATTTCTAAAAATCTTTCCATATCAGCATTATATCCTGCAAAGATAATCACTATGTCACTACGATGATCTTCCATAAATTTTAATATCTCATCAATAGCCTCTCGACCAAAATCCTTTTCGCCACCTTTTGCTAAAGTATATGCTTCATCAATAAAGAGCACCCCACCTAATGCTTTTTCTAATACCTCTCTAGTTTGTTTTGCTGTATGACCAATATAGCCAGCTACTAAATCAGAACGAGACACTTCTATGAAATTATCTGAAGAAATAATTCCTTTTTCATACAACAATTCACCAACAATACGTGCGACTGTTGTCTTACCAGTACCTGGATTTCCTAAATATAAAGCATGCAAAGTAGATGACGAACTCTTTAAACCTTTAGCTTGACGCTTTTTGTTCATTTCTGCCACAGCAATATATTCATCTACTTCATCTTTAACACTTTGAATACCAATCAATTGATGTAAACGTTGATATGCTGGAATTTTTCCGAAATAATCTATGTCTTCTAATGTTTGTGTGACTATATATTGATTATTCTCATCATATACAAACTGATTAGTCTCGTTGTTATATTTTAACTGCTTGATTGTCGGCACATTAAACTCAACGTTTCTTTCTAATCTAATATTCGGCGTAGTTAAACGACCAAAGTATAATCCATTCAGATTAATAACCGAATTTTGATTAGCATAGAAATTTATTTGACCGTTATCACGTCCACCAATAATAATTTTTTGTCCATTAATTTGTGATTTTGAGAAACATTGTACACTTTCTTCTACCCCAATACTAGCTACATTTAAATTAGAATTATCCAACCTAATCGAATCATACCAACCACTATCTAATTTGCCAGTTGAATTTTCTAAATATAAAGCAGCCGAGTAACCAGGTTGAACCACTCTACATTTATTACAAACAATCTCAGAATCTTGTACTTTTACAGATGGATAATTTGATTCTTCTGTTATTTTCGCACCGTTAAAAGTTGTGTTCGTTAAATTTGCTGAACTATTGTTCAATATATACATTGCATTCAATTCATGATACTCAACTGTACTGTCTTCACAAGTTAGTTCGGTATGATTCAAATGCAATAGAGCATTAATTTGACTATTTAAAATTTTTAATTTTGAATTTCCACAATATACACGATGATTACCATCTAAAATCTTGCTTGGCTTAACATTACAATAAGATAAGGTGACACTCGAGTTCTCTTCAATACAGATGATGGGATAATTTTTACCTACTTCAGCAACATTTTCAAAATATACATTATGACATATAACCGTTGATTTTTCTTTGACATTTAGGGAATTATACTTTTCTTTATTAGTTTGTAACGCAATATCTTTTAATGTAACCGTTGCACCGTTTCTTACAATGATTCTTTGTAAGACATTTGTGTATAATCTTTTACCATTTTCTTGTAATTCTAAACTTCCAGAAATGGTAATACTTTTATTAATTTCTAAAGGATCTTCAGTGGGACAGAAACCTTGTTCAAATTCAATTTCGTCTCCATCTTCAATTTGTTCAAGTGCTTGTTGAAGATCCCAATTTTCTCTTTTCCCCAAAAATGTTGTTCTTGGTTCACCTACGTTGTAACATAAACCCATATTATCGTCATTCTCCTCTCAAACTCAAATGTATAATTTCAATATTTTAAACTGGCATCAATACTTGTATATAGAGGATTTTTATCATTTCTCTTATGTAAACATTCAAACAAAGAGAAGAATGTATATTCATAAAACATTGGAATTTAAAAGTGCACAGTAAATATAGTTACTTAGCTAAATCGCACTGTCTTTGCTTTGTCTAATCACTCTAACT
>NZ_PZGG01000112.1 GCF_003043455.1 Staphylococcus simulans
AAGTTGAGGGTACCAATAGAAACAGTGAAAAACAAATGTATTGTGGAAATATATTTGTTATTACAAATATGATTGGATTATTATATGGAAAACGGGTGAAAATAAGAGGTATGTATAATAATCAAGGTTAATATAAAAAAGCATCGACCCAAACATTGGGCCGATGCTTTTCATTTACTCTGCTTTCTTCCGCTTCTTCACCATCTTCATTATCAATGGATATGTTAATGAAAGTATGGTCATAACCGTCAACACGATACTAATTGGTGACCCGAAGAAAATATCGAAAACATTATTATTACTGGTGATTAAGCTCTTACGAAAGTTCTGTTCCATATCTGATCCGACAATAGCTGCTAAGATGAGCGGAGCCATCGGGAAGTCTAAAAGTTTCAAGCCTAAGCCTAATAAACCAAAGATTAATAAGATATAGAAATCTACAACACTATAACCTAAAGTGTATGTACCTAAGTAAGCTAACACTAAGATAATCGGATAAAGGACTTTAGGCGGTGTACGTAAAATCTTAAGTAATACACCTATGAGTGCGATGTTGATAATCACTAAGAAAATGTTGCCGATAAACATACTGTTAATTAATGTCCAAATGGTTTCTGGTTCATTTTCAAAGAGTAAGGGACCAGGTTGCAAACCTAACATGATAACTGCACCTAAAATAACAGCGGTTGTCCCTGAACCAGGCACACCCATTGTAAGTAATGGAATGAGTGCACCGACTGAAGCAGCGTTGTTAGACGCCTCAGGTGCCGCAACCCCTTCAATTGCACCTTTACCGAAGTCTTTACCATTCTTGTTCACTTGTCGCTCAGTAGAGTAACTTAACATAGAAGCGATAGAACCACCTGCACCTGGTAATACACCGATGACGAATCCAATCGGACTTTGTCTCAACATGGTCCACCATGTCCGCTTCCAATCCGTCTTCGTCAACTTCATTGACCCTAATTTTGCATCAGGCGGCTTCAATGCTTCTAGATGCATATAGTTATAGAGCACTTCCGCAACTGCATAGACACCAATAATCACAACTAAGAAGTTAATTCCTTCACTTAAATGTGGAATGTCGAAGGTGAAGCGGTAAACACTCGTTTGTAAATCGACGCCGACTGTACTGACCATGAGACCAATCGCAGTAGCGATAAAGCCTTTGACCATTTTACCGATAGATAATGACACAATCGTCGATAGTGTAAATAAGAATAATACAAAGTATTCACGTGGTCCGAATTGAAGCGAGAAATCTGATAGCGGTTTGGCGAGTACAATAAATCCAACAACCGCCACAATACCACCAATGAGTGAAGCCACTGCGGAAATAGTTAAAGCTTTGCCCGCTTCTCCATTTTTAGTCATAGGATACCCATCGAAGGTAGCCGCAATCGCAGAACCATCCCCAGGTGTATTCAGTAAAATAGAACTACGCGATCCCCCATACATCGCGCCATAATAAATCGCAATCATTAAAATCAAGGCACTGACAGGTTCCATACCGAATGTCACAGGAATTAACACTGCGACTGCGGTAGCTGGACCTAACCCTGGCAGCATGCCTACAATTGTCCCTAAAAATCCGCCGATTAACACCCATAATAAGTTCATAGGATGAAAGGCAGTTGTGAGACCTTCTAAGAACGTATTGATATCTCCCATATTGCTCCCCCTTGTCTTATGGTAAACTCACATCTAATAATTGAGAGAAGGTATACCATGTAATCCCTGAAAATACGAGCGCTACAATAATATTTTGAAGCCAGTGTTTCACCCCATTGATTAAAAACAAGACGCCTCCTAAGAAGAGAATCGTTGAAATCAAGAAACCTAAGCGTTCAAAAATCAATGCGTAAATAATAATCATTGCTACTGTTGCGCCTAAGCGTATTAAGGTTTTCTTTTGAAGTAACAAGTCTAGAATTTCAAAGTGTTCATGTCTTTTTTTATATTCTTGGAAGAAATAAATCACACTCATCACAATCAATAACACTGAAATGAGCAGTGGAAAGTACATTGGACTATTTGGATCCCCAATGCGTGAACGTTGCACATTCAGCGTTAAAATTAAATAGATGATGCCTAATAACGTAAGTAAAATAGGCGGCATTAAACGAGCCATACAATTCCCCCTTAGAAACCAGCATCCTTAATCAGCTGATCATATTTTTTGCGTTGCTCTTTTAAGAATTTTTCAGATTCAGCACTATCTTTGTAGAAGTTATCCCAGTCATTGTTTTTACGTAATTCTTGCCATTGTTTAGAATGTACGACTTTACGCATTGTCTTATCCCAATAAGCACGTTCTTCTTTTGTCATATCTTTTGTTCCCATAACCCCGCGCCAATGAGGGAACACCATATCGACACCTTGTTCTTGCCAAGTCGGCACATCTTTAATGCCCTCAAGACGTTCATCGGATGACACTGCCAACATTTTCAATTTATGTACTTGATGTTGTTCTTTAACTTCTGATACTGCTGTAGAAGCGACATCTACATGGCCGCCAAGTAAGGCAGTTTGTAAGTCACCGCCACTTTTATACACTAAGAAATCGAGTTTATCGACATCTACACCGTATTGTTTCGCTGCTTGTACGAATGCAAGATGGTCATTATTTCCTAAACCAGGTGCGACACCGATTGTCAGTGATTTCGGATCTTTCTTGAGCTTTTCCATCACTTCTTTACCAGAGTTCAGATTAGATTTATTTGATGCGGTTAAACTAATCCATTCTGTTGCTAGAATCGCAATAGGAGTGAAGTCATCATCTCCAAGGTCACTCAACCCTAACTCTTTATTAGACAGTAATAGACTTGAGTTAATGGCGATAGTGTTTGGTGAACGTGATTTTAAGTATTGCCAACCGACTTCACCGCCGCCTCCAGGTTTATTCACAACTGTAATGTTTTGATTCGTCAGCTTTTCATCTAACATCACTTTCTGAATTGCGCGTGCAGTGGTATCCCAGCCACCGCCTGGTGAAGCGGGTGCTATAATCTCAACAGTTTCATCAGGAAACGTGTTGGATTTTGCGGTCTTCTTATCATCAGATTTACCGCAGCTCGCTAAAATAACTGTCATAGCTAACACGAAGTACCCCAATCTTCGCATAAAAATCCCCCTTTGTTTAAAAATATTCAATTTTACGATAATTTATCACAATTTTCAAAATTTAACAATGATGGTTAGATGAAATTATTATATAAATATATAAG
>NZ_PZGG01000113.1 GCF_003043455.1 Staphylococcus simulans
ATATTTACCTTTAGCAGGATCGACAACATAAAGCGTGTTATTTTTTATTTTTTCAATAATGATATAGTGGTCATAACCTTGTTGATTAATAATATGTACCATAACTGGTAATTGTGCTTGTTTTAAATCATCAAAGGAATCAGCTTTTACACCAGTTAACTCAATACCAATCTTTTTACCTGCTTGTACGAGACCATATAAATTTGTACCTAATTTATCTGTCTTAGCATATTCGCGTAAACGTGGGATGGATACACGCTTACCATAAAACTGTGAAATCATGGCAAGGCAAGTAGGACCACAATCCTTTTCATCGTATTGTCTTATAAATTTTATAGCCATCATAATGAGTCCTTTCAATAAAAGTTTTACTTTATTTTAATAAGTATAAATAGTTAGTATTAAACATAAGTTAAGTAATCCTTTTGATAATGTTAAAAACACTTAAAAGTGTCACTTTACTTGATATATGAGAATGATTTTACCTAATAAATGAGAAAAGGTTCTGTTGCAAAGTAAAAAAAATATAGCTAACCACTAATATGTCATGTCAGTGTTCGTTTAACTTGCTAGCATGATGCTAATTTCGTGGCATGGCGAAAATCCGTAGATCTGAAGAGACCTGCGGTTCTTTTTATATAGAGCGTAAATACATTCAATACCTTTTAAAGTATTCTTTGCCGTATTGATACTTTGATATCTTGTCTTTCTTACTTTAATATGACGGTGATCTTGCTCAATGAGATTATTCAGATATTTCGATGTACAATGACAGTCAGGTTTAAGTTTAAAAGCTTTAATTACTTTAGCCATTGCTACCTTCGTTGAAGGTGCCTGATCTGTAATTACCTTTTGAGGTTTACCAAATTGTTTAATGAGACGTTTGATAAATGCATATGCTGAATGATTATCTCGTTGCTTACGCAACCAAATATCTAATGTATGTCCCTCTGCATCAATGGCACGATATAAATAGTTCCATTTTCCTTTTATTTTGATGTACGTCTCATCAATACGCCATTTGTAATAGGCCTTTTTATGTTTTTTCTTCCAAATTTGATACAAAATCGGAGCATATTCTTGAACCCAACGGTAGACCGTTGAATGATGAACGTTGACACCACGTTCTCTTAGTATTTCAGATATATCACGATAACTCAGCGCGTATCTTAGATAGTAGCCAACGTCTACAGTGATGACGTCCTTGTTAAATTGTTTATATCTGAAATAGTTCATATAGCATACTCCTTTTTGTTAAAATTATACTATAAACTCAACTTTGCAACAGAACCATCAAAAGCGTGATGATTATAATCCGCATTTTCATGTTTTGATAGCTGTTAATAAATCATATTTTACAGATAAACGGTATTATATTAGTCAAAAAGAATGGCTGAATTTATGGCGAGATGTAACGGATAACGATGAGATTACACAAGTACATGTTCAAAAAATAAAACAAAATAACAATAAAGAATTATACGAAATGGCGAAGTATTCTGGTAAAGATAGCGACTACTTAATTAATCAAAAAGTGTTTGATACATTTTATAAATCACTTAAAGGTAAACAAATTCTTGTTTACTCTGGACTGTTTAAAGAGGCGAGAAAGAAATTAAAAAATGGAGATTTAGATTATTTTAAAGAAGTAGATCCGACAGAATATATTTATCAAATTTTTTATCATTGGAACCAAAAAGAATACTTAGCGAGTGAAATTTTTGATTTGACCGAAGAAGAAAAACGAAAAATTAATCATCAAATGATTGATGAAATTGACGAAGAAATTTGAGTATAAATTTTGATGTTTATTCTAAAACGTTAGCGAAAAAGCTAGCGTTTTTTTATATTGGTTTTAAATTTGATATTTAAGTGTTTTATACAAAAAATACAAAAAAATGAATAGTCTATATATTCCAGGAGCTTGGAAATTTAGAATATTTGTATTCCAGACCTTTGATAAAGCCTGTTAAATCAATGAAAAAAAATATTCCATGGGAAGCTCTGAGTGGTATTTGTGTAACATGTTGCATTCTATGTACTAATACACTTAACTGTTTCATAGGCTTAAAATACGGATTCACTTCAATTGCTTTAATATCAAGGCTTTTAATGTTGTTTGCATGAGCAAATGAGTGTAACGAATGTTAGGAAAATCTTTCAGCTATGCTGAATACCACCAGGGGTGGTACTGGATTTCCTTATGCTCATGTAAAATATCCTAAGTTTTTGGCGGTGTATATTTTATGTATAAATCAAGTAGGGATATTTTTCTGTTATAAGCCCATATTTACGTTTTAAATGCTTATATTGGGACTTGAGTAACAAACATATAAGAAACACAGACTTTGCTTTAAATACCCCCTTAAAATGCAAAATAAAGTTATTAATTATAAAACGCTCAAATAAAAAACTCTTAGTAAGTATTATTAACTTACTAAGAGTTTTTGTTCGTTTAATCATTGAGATTATGGAATAATCTCAATGGGGAGCCACCACTCCTCCTTCATTACATTTATATTATAACAGGAGTACGCATTTATGCCGAGAAAATTTATTGATTAATGAGAAGAACCCTTAACTAAACTTGAAGACGAATGTCGGCATAGCGTGAGCTATTAAGCCGACTATTCGACAAGTTTTGGGTTCGTTAAGGGTTCAGAGGCTCGTTGTCAATAAAGCAATTGGAATAAAGCAATTTAATTAGTAAGATGACTTTAAGGCATGGAAAGGAGTTTTACATTGGTTAAAAGTTTTACTAAATCATTATTAGAATCTGTTGTTGTATTAATTGGAATATCAATAGTTTTATGGTTGTTAAATAAAATCGAAGTTGATGCTAGAGGAATTGATAATGTTATCAGCGAGTCTCAGTATAATAGTTTTGCATTTGTGAATTTTTTTGATTTAGAGGTATTTAATATCGCTTTTTGTATTCTTATTATTGTCTTAATAATTTATATTTTGATTAAAACTGCGTTAAGAAAATAGGTGGCTTTTGACACGAATGAAATGAGTTTCTTCTTTTCTTGATAGTACAGATTTGATAATTTCAATTTCAAGTACAGAAAAGTTACTTAAATAGTTTTAAATATTTTGCAGTAATTCTTAGAGTAATTGGAATTTTAAAGACTCATCATTAAAGTTTGAATTG
>NZ_PZGG01000114.1 GCF_003043455.1 Staphylococcus simulans
AATTGTAAATAAACAGTGAATGAGAAATCAGATTAAATTTACAATCTTTACAAAGTTTACAAATGGTCGATAAACCGCGTCATATCAATGTTTTAATATTGCGTTAATATGACCTTCATAATTACTCAATGGAAAATTACTTGAAAATTTCTGAGAAAAAATTGAAAAAAAGGAAAAATAAATTGCGTGGCTTTGATTTCAAACATGAAAAAAGCATTTTTATCGTCTTATTTTACAATGAGGTTACAAAAAGACATAAAAAAACTAGAATGCACTGCACTCTAGTTTCATTATATTTCATATTAAGATTGGTTTTCTGATTCGGCGATGGCTTCCCCTTTTTTGGTTAAGCTGATTTTACCTGTTTCAATATCAATGATTTTCTTCTTATATAAATGACCAATAGCACGTTTGAATGATCCTTTGCTCATATTAAAGACTTCTTTGATTGCTTCTGGACTTGATTTATCCCAAAATGGCAACTCTCCATCATACTCTACAAGTAAGTCAAAAATAACTTGGCCATCATCATCTAAACGTTCATGCGCTAATGGTAAGAAAGAACCATTTAATTCGCCTTTATCGTTATGGCCAATGATTCTCACATTGACTGCTTCACCTAATCTTGGTTCTGACTTTCTTTCGCTTTCATGTACAAAGATTTTATATCCATCTTTGGATAACAAGAAACTTCCTATCTTTAATACACGATATGCACGTGCTTCGATAATATTATTTTGAAGTGAATCATCATGCACAGGTGTGTACATTTGACTGACAATTGTTTCTGAAGCAAGTCGACCAAACATTTGCTTCTCGCTATCAATTCTTAATGTCGCAAGCACTTCATCGCCGTTTTGCGGCCATAATGATTTAACTTTTGGTAAATCTTCCCATGGAATTAAAACTTCACGAGGGAGTCCTGCATCTACTTTCGCACCATCGCGATCTGTTTTTAGTACTTTTACATAGTCATATTTGGTTGTTGTAATGTCTGGCATGTTTTGAGTCGCAAATAATTCGCCAGAGCGGTTTGGATAAATGAAGAAACTATATTCTTCACCTATTTCTAGGTCATCTTCTTCATTTACTTCTGATTGATTGAGTTTCACTTCTTCGCCATTTGGGCCTTCTAGTTGGTATGTTGAACCGTTCAAACCGACTACTTTGAGAAATTCAATTGTACCGATAATATCGTTATCTTTTAAAGCCATAATAACTCCTTCCACTTTCTGTATTAGGCATATTATAACATGGTTAACATTTGTATAGACAGAACTTCTATCGATTCTTTCTATAATATAGATGATTTACGGTTCTTTAACCGCATTATATCGAAAGAAACGCGTTTGTGTGGTATAATTCATGCGTTAGAAATATCAATTAATGGAGGAAATTCATGTTACAAGTTACTGATGTAAGTTTGCGATTTGGCGATCGTAAATTGTTTGAAGATGTAAATATCAAATTTACAGAAGGTAATTGCTATGGTTTGATTGGCGCAAACGGTGCAGGTAAATCTACTTTCTTAAAAATACTTTCTGGTGAATTAGATTCACAAACAGGTCATGTTTCAATGGGTAAAAACGAAAGACTTGCGATTTTAAAACAAGATCACTTTGCTTATGAAGATGAACGTGTATTAGATGTTGTGATTCAAGGACATGAGCGTTTATATGAAGTGATGAAAGAAAAAGACGAAATTTATATGAAACCAGACTTCAGCGATGAAGATGGTATTCGTGCTGCAGAATTAGAAGGCGAATTCGCTGAAATGAATGGTTGGAATGCTGAAGCAGATGCAGCAACATTATTATCAGGTTTAGGCATTCCTGCTGAATTGCATGATAAAAAGATGTCTGAATTAGAAAACAACCAAAAAGTAAAAGTATTATTAGCTCAAAGTTTATTCGGTGAACCTGATGTGCTTTTACTTGATGAGCCTACCAACGGTTTAGATATCCCTGCGATCAGCTGGTTAGAGGATTTCTTAATCAACTTTGAAAATACAGTCATTGTAGTTTCCCATGACCGTCACTTCTTAAATAACGTATGTACACATATTGCTGATTTAGACTTCGGTAAAATCAAAGTGTATGTCGGAAACTATGACTTCTGGTATCAATCAAGTCAACTTGCTCAAAAAATGGCGCAAGAACAAAACAAGAAAAAAGAAGAAAAAATCAAAGAATTACAAGACTTCATTGCACGTTTCTCTGCGAATGCTTCTAAATCTAAACAAGCAACAAGTCGTAAGAAACAATTAGAAAAAATCGAGTTAGATGATATCCAACCATCATCTCGTCGTTATCCATTTGTGAAGTTCACACCAGAACGTGAAATTGGTAATGACTTATTATTCGTAGAAAACGTATCAAAAACAATCGATGGCGAAAAAGTCTTAGATAACATTTCATTTACAATGTTCCCTAACGATAAAGCTGTGCTTGTTGGAGATAGCGAAATTGCGAAAACAACATTGCTTAAAATTTTAGCTGGTGAAATGGAACCAGATGAAGGTACAGTTAAATGGGGTGTGACAACTTCACGTACGTACTTCCCTAAAGATAACTCAGAATTCTTTGATGGCGTGAATTTAACATTAGTCGATTGGCTAAGACAATATGCACCAGAAGATGAACAAACTGAGACATTCTTACGCGGTTTCTTAGGCCGTATGTTATTCAGCGGTGAAGAAGTGAAGAAAAAAGCAAGTGTTCTTTCAGGTGGAGAGAAAGTTCGTTGTATGTTAAGTAAGATGATGCTTTCAAGCGCAAACGTCCTATTAATGGATGAACCTACAAACCACTTAGACTTAGAAAGTATTACTGCTGTGAATGATGGATTGAAATCATTTAAAGGTTCAATCATCTTCACATCACATGACTTTGAGTTTATTAATACAATCGCAAACCGTGTGATCGACTTAAATCCACAAGGCGCCCTTTCTAAAGAAATCAGCTATGAAGAGTACTTAAAAGAAACTGGTGTTTTAAGCTAGAAATCATTGGGGCTGGGACATAAATCCAGTCTCAAATAAAAGCCGAGGAGAATCTTTAATGATTTTCCTCGGCTTTTTATATAAAATACTCATATTATTTCAAAAAAATAAAGCCCTCACGTATAATTAGAG
>NZ_PZGG01000115.1 GCF_003043455.1 Staphylococcus simulans
TTAATCCAATAGTGTTCATTGAATATAAGTATTATAATACGCAGCATGCATACTTAACCGTATGTGTGCTGCTTTTTAATTGCGGAAAGTTATATAGTGTAATGTTATTGAAAAAATTATTGTATTTCCTACCTTTTTAAGGCCGTTTGTTGTAGAATATTGTTAAATCAATAAAAGAAGAAAAGCAGTAACAAACTAAAAGAAGTACAGCATTGTCTTTGAAATGACCACAAAGTTTTATCTTGCTTTGTCAAGCTGTAGTTTAAAGTTGTGTGTAATTAATTTTTAAGGCTATTCTCATGGATTACTGAAATATTAAAGGTACTATTTATGAATCATCTAAGGGAAAACAGAATTACAGGAGGTAAAATCATGAGAAGAACTATTACAGTTGGACATGGTATTGGTAAAATAAAACCAAATGAACTAGTAAGTAGAGCAGCAAGTGGTGATATTATTGTATTTGAAAAATCAAGTGAACCCTATGTGATAAAAAAAGGTTTAACTGTTCCTTCAGGTGCAGAAATTACATTTAAGAGTAATGGGGACCCTAAGGAGACAGTCATTGATTCTGCTTTTAAAATTGAAGGAAATGTATCTTTTCAAAACGTTACAATAGACTTACAAGCAGATAATAACATTCAGGTTTCCAACGGAAGTAAAGTTGATTTTGATAATGTAATAATTAAAAATAACTCTACGAATGCAGCGATTTATAGTGTTAATTCAAAAGTGATTCTTAAAAGAATGAATTTTATTAGTGATAAAAAAGAAAGTGGCATTCTTATTGACAATTATTCTGAAGCTAAAATTGAAGACTCGTTTATTTTAGGGTTAGGTGTTAGAAATAATTCATATATAGTAATTAATAACTCTAAAATTATTAATGCACTTGTTATGTACAATCACGCTGAATTAAATGCTAAAAATTTGTATATAGATTATGAAAATGCCTGGCTACCACTTTCATTAATATGCAACTCAAAATTAAATATAGATAATCTGCATTTAATAGGTGAAGGGGGCAATGAATTAAAAGTTTTGGAAAATTCAACCGCAACAATTGGTTCTATAAGCTCAACTAATATTCCTAGATTCAATATAGATAATACGTCTACTTTAGACACACAAGCGAATTTCGAAGCGACTAATGAAGTATCTACTTTAGAAGTAGAACAACCACTAAATACTCAACAAACCGAAGAACAAGAAATTTCTCAAGCTCAACCACAGTCTTTATCTGAACAAACTAATCCTCAGGCAATGGCTAAACAATCACTTGAAGAATTAAATGCATTAATAGGATTAGAAAATGTTAAGAGAACAGTGAATATGTTTATCAACAATGTGAAAATTAATCAAATCAAAAAAGAAAATGGTATGTATTATGATAAAATTTCACTACATTCTGTATTTTTAGGTAACCCAGGTACAGGTAAAACAACCGTAGCCCGTTTATTGGGAAAGGTTCTTTACTATAATGGTGTTATCAAAACTGATAACTTTGTTGAAGTTTCTAGAAATCAATTAGTAAGTAGCTATGTGGGTAAAACAGCAGAACAAACAGAACAAATATTAGAAAGTTCAAAAGGTGGTATACTTTTTATTGATGAAGCATATACACTTTATGAAGAAAGTGGCATCAACCCTGGGCAAGAGGCAGTAGATACTATTCTAAAGTATATGGAAGATTATCGGGATGAAATCATGATTATTTTTGCTGGCTACACAAATGAGATGTATGATTTCTTTAACATGAACCCTGGATTGAAATCACGTGTTCAACACCAATTCATGTTTGATGATTATAATGATCAACAGATGATAGAAATCGGAGAGTCTATATTAAATAAGCAAGGTCTTATATATAATCCAGAACTATACCGAAAACAAATGACTAAATTACTGCATCAATCTAATGATAATAGTAATGCACGTTGGGTACGTAATTTTAATGAAAAATTAGTTATGATACAAAACTCTCGTTTAGCGAATGAAAATGCATTAAATCAAGATGCATTGAGACAAATCATTGATGAAGATATATTACAAATGTCTGGTAAAGATAATGAACAAGAAACTTTAGATAATTTACTTGAAGAGCTTCATTCACTTGTAGGCTTAAATAATGTTAAAAATTTTGTATCAAAATTAGTGAAAGAAGCAAAAGCAAATAAAATGTTTGAAGAAAAAGGTTTGTCATTAGAGAAACCAACTTATCATATGGTGTTTACAGGTCCTCCAGGCACTGGTAAAACGACAATAGCGAGATTAATAGCGAAAATATTTTATAATCTAGATATATTAGCCGAAGACAAAGTAGTGGAAGTAGATAGACAAAATTTAGTAGGGGCGTATATTGGCCATACTGAAAAGAATACTGCCAAAGCGGTAGATCAAGCAATGGGCGGTGTATTGTTCGTGGACGAAGCCTATCAATTAGCTTCTGGTTCTGAAAATGATTTTGGCCATTTGGCTGTTGAAACGCTCATTACATCTTTAGAAAATTATCGTGATAAATTTATTGCGATTTTTGCGGGTTATACAAATGACATGGAAAGATTTTTAAATGAGAATGAAGGGCTAAAGTCGCGTATTCCTTATACCATTGAATTTCCTGCATATTCTTCAGAAGAGGTAGCGGAAATTGTCTATCGCATTTTAAACAAGGATTGGAACTTTGATAAAGATTACTTACTTCAATCAGTAAGTCAAGCCTATGAGAATCAAAGTGAAGATCTAAAAGCCAACGGTAGATGGGCAAGAAATACTGCTCAAAAAATTCTTTCTAATCATAAAGCTTATGTTGTAGAACATGTCGATGAACTAACAGATATTACAGAAATCAATAATGAAACTATACTGAATACATTGAATGAAGAATAAAGACTAACGTGTAGTTTATTATAATGCCAGAAGGTAGGCGTTAAAATTAACTGCTTGCTTTCTGACTTTTTGGTCATAATTTGAGTGATTTATCGTTTTAGAAGTTGTATCTCATACCATTCACAAAAGAATTACCAATGGAATATGCCGTTGAAATGAACCGTCTAATCAAATTCGAAATGGAAGGTTCTATCGGTTAATCCAATAGTGTTCATTGAATATAAGTATTATAATACGCAGCA
>NZ_PZGG01000116.1 GCF_003043455.1 Staphylococcus simulans
ATTCTAAAGATAATTTCAAGAAATGTGTTTGTATTGATAGATATTGGGTTGTGTAGTAAATATTAGTTTTTTGCCCTGAAAATTCGTATAATATAACAAAGAGGTGATCTTATGCAACGCAGAAAAATTCAAGTATTTGGACAAGTACAAGGTGTCGGATTCCGTTATTTTACTGAACGCCTTGCACAAAAATACCATATTACAGGGACAGTACAAAATGTTGAACAATATGTAGAAATATATGCACAAGGTGAAGAACAAGAACTCGAACAATTCACACAAGCGATAATCGAGGGTGCTTCTCCTGCTTCCAAAGTTACAGACTACAACATTGAACATCTAGATACAGATTCATCTTTAGAAAGATTTAGAACTATTTAAAAAGGAAGATGTAAATTGAGATATTATATTTCTCGAATTTATGGAACCCTTGTTGGTGTTCCAGCTGCTATTGTCGCTTGGCTCACAAGTATTTATGCATTCGATATATTATTTGTATATGATTTAGGAATTGGTATCGCAGCATTCTTTGCGCTTTACTTCCCTACTCAATTTTTCACATCCAAAAAATATTTAAATGAAATAGGATTAACACGAAGAGACTTTAGATTTGTGCGTCATCATCTAAATAATGCACAAACAAAAGTACGAAAGCTTTTAAAATCCTTTATCAACGTGCGATCAATAAAAGATTTCAAGCAAGTGAATGAAATTCATAGATTAGCACGCACTATATATTTTACGGTGAGACAACAGCCGCAAAAGTTCTTTATTGTCGATAGCTTTTTTTATTCACATTTAGATAATGCATTGAATTTGATTGAAAGCTATACGAGATTAGCAAAAATGCCGGCAAAATCTAAAGAAGAAAAACAAAAGTTAGAACAAACACGTATTACCTTAGATGAAGTTAAAAGAACTTTAGTTGCTGACTTAAAGCGATTAAACGAAGAAGACTATACACGTCTTGATGTTGAAATGGAAATGAACAAAATAGAGCAACAACGCCACTTACAAAGAAAGGAGCATGATTAATGGCTAACGAAAATGAAATGCCGACACATCCAGAATTACAGAGTCAAATTTCAAATGACCAGACTCTAATGGAAGCAAATAAAGATTTCACACCAGAACAGCAAAAGAAAATACATGAGTTGGCAAACCAAATTGAACCAATGAATTATGATTCATTGATGAAATTCGGTTCTAATGCCCAATCTAGTATGTCTACATTCGCACATAAAATGCTGACTGAAGTGAAATCAAAAGATACAGGCCCTATCGGAGATACTTTAAATCAATTAATGGTAAAGCTTAAAGAAGTACAACCTGATGATTTCAAGCAAGAAAAAGATTCTTTCTTGAAGAAGATTTTTAAACGTGCTAAAGCTTCTGCGAATGAAATTTTCTCAAGAATGCAATCAGTAGGTTCTCAAGTTGACCGTATTTCTGTTGAATTAAAAAATCATAAAGATGGATTGAACAGAGATATTCAATTATTAAACGGTCTATACGATCAAAATAAAGATTACTTTGAAGAACTTAATCTATATATTGCAGCGGCACAAGAAAAGAAACAAGCTATTTTAGAACAGGAATTACCTGAGAAAAGACAAAAGGCTTATGAATCAGGCAATCAAATGGATATTCAAGAAGTTGCTGATTTAGAACAATTTGCGGATCGCTTAGATAAGCGTATCTATGATTTACAGTTATCTAGACAAATTTCACTACAAACTGCCCCGCAAATTCGTATGATTCAAAACGTGAACCAAACTTTAGCTGAAAAAATTCAAAGTTCTATTCTGACAAGTATTCCATTATGGAAAAACCAAATGGCTATTGCTTTGACATTGATGCGTCAACGACAAGCAATGTCAGCACAACGCGCTGTAACAGATACTACAAATGATTTATTAACTGCGAACTCAGAGTTGTTGAAACAAAATGCAGTTGATACAGCTGTTGAAAATGAACGTGGGATTGTTGATATTGAAACATTAAAATCAACTCACGAAAATATTATTGAAACTGTTGAACAAACATTGCAAATTCAAGCTGAAGGTCGTGAAAAACGACAACAAGCTGAACAGGAACTTCAACACTTAGAAGCGGATATGAAAGAACGCTTATTAACAATGAAAGAAAATAAAGTACAATAACAAACAAAAACGATTATCTCCCCTACCAGTGGTGGTAAAAGATAATCGTTTTTTATTTTGTATGATTGAATAAAGTATATTTTGGGGTAAGTATAACGAGATAAGTTCAAAGGAGTCTGGTACTATGACACAACACTTCAATAAAGGTGTTTTGTTTTATCATCAAGCTGCAGGTCAAGGCAATCTGTATAAGTCAATTGGACAGGTAACAGAAAGCTTAGTTCAAATGTGTGATGATTTAACAATTAAATTAAGTAAAGAAGAAGGAGATATTAAGAAATTTTGTGATGCTGTAGCACAGAATAATGACCATTCGTTTGATATCTTCTTTATCTTAGGTGGCGACGGTACAGTAAACGAATTAGTAAACGGCGTCGTAAAAAATGAGTTGAATATTCCTATTGGTATTATTCCAGGCGGAACATTTAATGATTTTGCTAAAACATTGAATCTGGCAGCTAGACCTGTACAAGCAGCACAACAATTACTAGAATCAAAAGTGAAGTCTTTTGATGTGTTGGATATTAATGGGCATATTGCTTTAAACTTTGCAGGTATAGGCATGATGGTAGAAAATGCAGAAAACGTAGATTCAAATAGTAAGAAAGTCTTTGGCAAATTAAGTTATATCTTTACCACTTTAAAAGTAATCGCTAATCCTGAAACATATAAATATGAGGTTAAAGCCAATGGTGAAACTTATTCAGG
>NZ_PZGG01000117.1 GCF_003043455.1 Staphylococcus simulans
GAGTATGATGATGTAGAATTAGTATCAGCATTATTACAAGAATTAGTGGAATCAAATGATGAAGTAGAAGTTCAATTAACTTTCGAAAAACCACTTGCACGTAAAGGCCGTCATAATGCAAAAGGTCCTCGTCGTGGAGGCAAACCTTCTAATAAACGTTCAAACAATAAGTTTGATAACAAAAACCGTCGCGGTAAAGGTAAATTTAACGGTAAAAAACAAAAGCACGACAAAAAAGATCATAAAAAACCGATTAAAGGTCGTACATTCGCAGACATGCAAAAATAAGAATATATTATGATTTCAAACCGTTTCGAATTAATTCGAAGCGGTTTTCTCTTTATAAAAAGTTATAATAATTTAACAAAATAATGTTAATCATTGTTAAAATATGACTGATGGTTAAAATACATAGAAAGGTGCGAAGTGACCTTATGTCTAAACAAAGCCCACGTCGCGTAGTAGGTTACTATTATGTTCGTTATTTGATTGCGTTTTTAATAGAAGCATTAGTTTTTAGTGGTTTGGTATACTTATATCATCATTTCAAGTGGTCGTCTTGGGTGTTAAATACATTGATTATTTTATTAGCTCTCAGTTTTTTGTATAAAGTCATACGCCCATGGATCTTATGGAGATATCGCTTTTATAGTTTGCAGCCAAGTTACTTATTAAATGAAGCGCTCTTTTTCTTTCAAAAGCAAGAAGTTTTAAAATACGACAGAATACAATATGTCGAAAGGGAAAGCGGACCGATTTTATTAGGATTCAAGCTTTATAAAGTTTCCGTTGTAACCGCAGGCCATATGGTTACATTGCCAATGTTAGCTAAAGATGAAGCGGTATTTATAGAACAGGAATGTATGCGCCAACTTGAGGAGGTAGATGCAGATGTATAATCCGCAAAGATTACACCCACTGTCGTATCTCACAGGTTTAATAACTACGATCAAACAAAATATAGTTGTCATTATTATCTTTTTTATCAATATCAACAGTATTAATTTTACTGATGTAAAGTCATATATCTGGCCGGCATTTTTAACAGCAATCTTTCTGTTCTCTTTTATTTATAATGCGTTAGAAGTATACTCTACACGTTATTGGATAGAGGGCCATCATTTTGTGGTGACAAAAGGCGTGTTTAATAAAAAGCGTAAAGAATTGGATATTCAAAGAATCCAAGCATTTGATTCCTCACAAGATATCGTTAATCGAATTTTCGGTGGTGTGATCATGGAGATTAAAACCCCTAGTGATGGTATCAAACTGCAAATTGTTTCTAAAAAGCAATTCGATTTGATAGAACAAGCAGTCAGAACACAACAAACATCAAAGGATTATGGTGAAGAATTAGTAAGTGAAGCGCTTCAAGAGGAAGAAATAGCGCCTAGTACAATGACCACTGACAAACCTACACAAATTTTTAAACTCTCGCTAAAAGAATTAATTTTTATGGCGCTATCCAGTGGTTCTATCGGCATTGCGTTAGTTACTTTAGGACCTCTTTTAGGTACATTTCAAGAAATTATTCCATGGGATAAATTGTTCCATCAATTTGATTGGATTGCGCAAGCTGCTTATTTAGTTGTGGCAGGAATAATTATTATCGCTTTATTTTTAGCTTATATCATAGGCGTCATCATAGAATTTGTACGTTATTATGGTTATACCTTAAGTGAGAAGAACGAACAACTGCACATACGTTATGGCTTGTTGAATGTGAAGACCATTAACGTCGCAACGCGCCGAATTCAAGCTGTAGTAGAAAAACAATCATTGATACGTCGCTTTATCGGTTATACGTCTGTATATTTTATTATTACAAGTGACGCAAAACAGACAGAAGGTTCCACAACAGCTTCTGGTGACATTATGATATTGCCGTTTGTGAAACGAAAAAAAGCTTATCGTATAATTGAACAATTAGTGCCTTCTATTAAATTTGAAGAAGTAGAAACCGGATTACCATTTGGCGGTATTCGCCGCCATGCGCAAATTGGAATGGGCATGCTTTTAATTGCTGGTATCATAAGTACATATTTTTGGTCATGGTGGTATTTAGCATTAGCGCTTGTTGCATGTCTTTTGGTACTAATCAACAGTATTATTACAGTTCGTTATTCAGGATTTAAAACAGATCGAACAACTTTAACTGTAAAAAAATCTCAATTAATGAGAACGCGTTATTTTTATGCGAAAAAAGATAAATTACTTGGCTTTGATAAATCACAGAACTGGTTTATGAAACGCGTAGGATTGTCTGATTTTGCATTTTCAGCCGCAAAAGGTCTAGGTAGCATGGATATAGGCTTACGATTTATAGACAATGAAGCAGCAGAACAAATAAAGCAATGGTATGTGAAGGAGGATAACGATGAATAGAATGGCTCAAGAAGGAAAGAAAGTGTTATTTGTTTCAGGGTTAATCCAAACCTTTCTGATTGTTTTAGTCTTTGCGGTATTAATCGCAGGGGAATACTTCTGGTTGCATCTTTTATCTAAAGGTGCATTAAAGTGGATTATTGTCATTGCGGTTGTTTTAGTGCTATTTGTATTTGTATTGACATGTCTGCTTAATCCTTGGCTGAAAAATAAACGTCATGGATATTTACTGGAAGCACAACAGATTCTAGTACAAGAAGGTATGATTTTTATGAGCTTGAAACATATTCCTTTATTTAGAATTCAAAATATAGATATCAATGAAGGTTGGTTGATGCGTAAATGGCACTTAGCAACCTTAACTTTATCTACTGCCGGCGGAGATAGTCAGATATTGTTGGTTAATAAAGCAACAGCTCAACAAATCATGTATGATAT
>NZ_PZGG01000118.1 GCF_003043455.1 Staphylococcus simulans
ATTCAAATCCATTTAGAAATACACATCAAACCAACACTTTCTATCCTATCAATCAGACTATTCATTTTCTACTACAATTAAAATCCCTCTATATAAACTAAGTTTAGATTTAAATTTATCCTCGTACACATAACCTAGTATACTAGCTATTTTATATACTTTAACTTTTTTGCTTTGCAAAATTAGTTTCACATCTAAAATATAAAAACTGATGAAGCTTTATAGCATTCATCAGTTTTTGCATTTATAATTTTGGAGAGTGTGGCTCCCCAATTTCCCAATTTTCATTATTAAAACGATTATATATATACATATCTTGAGTTACATTAAAAGGTTTCTCAGAAATAACATAATAATTTGATGTATTAATAGTTGCTTCATTTAAATGACGAGTCTTCTCTAAAGTTAATATTACTTCTAAATCATTTGAACAACTGATTGAGTCATCTTGAAATTCGATACAAATGTTAGGAGAAATCGGAAGAATTATTCGCTTCCATTTTTCTGTACCAATAACAGGATTATCACTAATTAATAAATTTTATTGAATTTTTTTATTTTTTCTTTGTTATCTTTGATCTCTGTCAATTCAACAGGGCTTGTTCTTGATACATATGATTCAATATTTTCAATGTAATTAATATAGTTAATTCTTCCAGCATCTGTACGTAAATACTGTAACCACATATATTGAAATATAAATTGTTGTTCATCTTGTTTAATAGATAGTGATGAACAAGATGTTGGTTGATTGAAATTTTTCAACCCTCGATTCATAATGCGATAGTTTATTTTGCTTTTTTATTAGCTTGTCTAATGAATACGTATACTTTTTCTTCATTAGTGAAATATTTTAAAAAGCATCTAGGATAATAACGTTGTTTTTGTAATCATACATACCTCTATTTTCGAATACTTTTCAATCTAACTATAGACATAATGCCATTGTGAAAGTTTACAGACATTAATTTAGAAATCTACAAACATTATTTAAACTTGCCAATATCAATCACTTTATCGCAACTATCTGCAAGGCGCATATCATGTGTGGCAATAATCACAGTTTTATTAGCTTTTGTCATATCTAAGAGATGTGCAATAATCGTTTCGCCATTTTTAGGATCTAACGAACCTGTAGGCTCATCTGCTAAAATCAATTCAGGGCTTTTCAAAAGCAATCTCGCTAAAGCGATCCTTTGTTGTTCACCACCGCTTAATGTCGCTACTTTACGATTTAAATCAACAGACAGATTAAGTAAATGAAGCATTGATTGAATTTTTTCTTTTTTTAGTCTTTTAGACCATTTTTTAAAAGCTATACCGATATTAATATTTTGAAACACAGTCATATTTTCAACTAAACCATAATTTTGAAATAGATAGCCTAATTTATTTCTATAATATAATGTTGGATTATGTTTCTTTAAGTCCTTACCTTCAAATAAGACACTGCCTTCTTTTAACTTTTCAAAACCAGCAATTGTATTTAATAAAGTCGTTTTGCCACCTCCACTTGGACCAATCAATGCATAAGACTTACCTTTTTCAAATTTAAGATTCAAGTTATTGATAATTGTTTTCTCACCTTTTTTAATATTTATATTTTCAAGTTTTAACATGCGCACACCTACTTTTGTTTAAATGGTAACTTTTGAATATAATGAATCACTTTTACATACTTTCCTTTGTGCTCAATAACCACATATTCCTTTTCAGGATCATAACCTTTAAAATCTAATTTGTATGAAAGTGGTTTACCCTCTTTGTTGTATGCTTGAATATCATCATAATCTTGTGTGCCCTTATCAACTACGGCATATGATTTTTCCATCTTTAATATAGGATTGAACCTATCCGTAAATTCATTGCGTACAAATAAACAAAACACTAATCCAATTACTATAAAAATGATGATAATCACTAAAAAACTTTTCTTTTTCATGTTGTTACAACTCCTTTATGATGGTTAAATCATGTTTCTCAAGTTTTTTTATACACACGAAATGAATACATAACTGGACTATTATGATAAATATTCCAAAATATACAACTATATGGGATTTCAGCAAAATATAAAGTATAAGTATAATGAAAATCAATGTGATATTGTTGAAGGTCAAATACTGTCGGTAATTTTGGATATGATTAAAACCATTTAACTTTCTAAGCATTAAGTACTTTTGATACTGTTCAAAGTATTGTTGAACTTCAAACATTATAGCCAAACAAACCACTATGAACGAAATAATAATTGTTAAGATAGTAACCGTTAATTTAAATTGAATTTCTTGAATATCTTTCTGTACTTGATCCGTATAGTTTGTCACACCAGATACATAATTTTCTAAACCAAAAATTTTTAAGTCTTTTTGAATTTGATTTAAGTCTTTAAATAAATAAAATCCTTGTGATATGGAGGAACTGTAAAAATTGGGACTAACTTGATCGTTTTTTATAATAACCATAGCCGGATGATTTATGTATTTAAACTTGGCTTCATTCCTTAAATCAAAGGAATAAATTTTATGATTATATTTTATAGTCTTAACTTCAACTTGATTTTTTGCTGCTCCTAAAGAAGTTTGAAACTTAGCCCATTTTTCTATCTCATGCTTTATCTTTGAAACTTCGTTCTTTTTATTCTCAGGAAGCAATACTTGAATATTTGTTTTAGAATGCTCTAATTTAAATTTATGCTCAATTTGATGA
>NZ_PZGG01000119.1 GCF_003043455.1 Staphylococcus simulans
ATATCGAAAACTGTGAAAATAAATGAAAACGTGAGATTATCATCTTTAAGTGTCCGTAAGACTGATATTAAATTCTCAAAATGTTTCATAATAAAAATTAAATAATGATGTAAATGTTTTTAATGATGAATTGTGATTATGTTCTGTTTATGGTTTAATGAAACAAACGCTTATAAGAAACAAGCGGGAAGGGGATTATTAATTTCACATGAAAACCAGGAAAGAGAAACATAGAAATATAGTTTATTTCACTTCGGTAGGGATTATCCTGCTGGCGACTTTAGTTGCGGGCATTTTCCCGAAACTATTCGGAAAATATGCGCAGAGTACGTATGATGTTATCGCAGGGGCATTTGGATGGCTCTTCTTAGTCATTATTGTCGTACTGGATATTTTCTTAATCGCATTAGCCGTTTCACGATACGGCCGCTTCAAACTCGGCTCAGATGACTCTGAACCAGAATTCTCATTCATGTCTTGGATCGGGATGTTATTCTCAGCAGGCCTTGGTGTTGGGATTGTCTTCTGGGGAGTTGCAGAACCGCTGACACACTTCTTACACGCACCATTCCCAGGTGTTAAAGATCAATCTGCAGAATCTGCACGTTTAGCTATGGGTTATACCTTCTTCCACTGGGGTATCTCACAATGGTCTATCTTTGCGATGGCAGGCTTAACTGTAGCGTATTTCCAATTCCGTAAGAAACGTAACGGATTAATTTCTACAGCTATGGAGCCAGTCTTTGGTGAAGCTTATCCTAGACCTTTACGTAACTTGATCGATATTCTCGCAATTATCGCGACAGTCATGGGGATTGCGACATCAATTGGTTTAGGTATTATGCAAATCAGTGGTGGGTTACATCATGTCTTTGATGTACCGAATACAAATGTGACTAAAGTTGCGATTACAGTCATTATGGTATGTATCTTCTTAGGATCAGCACTTACAGGCTTAAACCGAGGTGTTAAATGGCTGAGTAATATCAATATCGGACTTGGGGCAGTCTTATTGATATTCATCTTAATCTTCGGTGATTTAAAATTCGTGCTAGAATCTTATACACTTGCGATTTCAGATTACTTAACACACTTCATTCAATATAGTTTACGCATCAATCCATACACAGGTGATAACAGTTGGGTTCAACAATGGACGGTCTTCTACTGGGCATGGGTCATTGCTTGGTCACCATTTATCGGCGGTTTCGTTGCCCGTGTATCACGTGGCCGTACGATTCGTGAATTCGTCATTGGTGTATTAATCATTCCACCATTAATTTCTTTCACTTGGATTGCTGGATTTGGCGGTACAGCATTAAAAATTGCGTTAACACAAAATACAGGTATCGAGAAAATTGTAGATAAAGACTACTCAGTCGCATTATTCGAGTTGTTGAAACAATTCCCAATCTCAGATATCACAAGTATTCTAGCTATTGCCTTAATCTTTATCTTTATTGTGACAAGCGCTGACTCTACAACACACATTGTCGCAAGTATGGCGACAGGCGGGGTTGATAACCCTAACGTAAAAGATAAAGTCATTTGGGGCTTACTAATCGGTGCGATTTCAGTCACAATGACTATCGCAGGTGGTTTAACAAGTTTACAAACCGCTTCACTTGTGACAGGCTTACCATTCTCTATCATCTTAGTGTTGATGATCTTTGCGATTATGGGTGCCTTACGTCGAGAACCGACAAAACACTTCCAGATGTCATATATTGATGATGAAAAAGACTTCTCTATACCATTAGAGAAACGTGAAAAAGAAATTCAAAAAGAACAAGAAGCGCAAGAACAAGCGCGACAAGAAGAACAAGAGAACCAACATAAAGAAGATTAAAATATAGAGATAAAGTGATAGCCGCTTCGCACGATGGGTGTGTGAAGCGGCTATTATTTATTGTATGATTTAAATAACTATTACATATTCTAATAAAAAGTGAATGCATCTAACCAGTTAGTGAGCATGCTTAATCAGGTGAAAAAAACTTGGAGAAAGAGAGAAGGACAACAATGATTAAAACGTTAAAAATCATCGCTTTTATCTTTTCACTTAGTTATTTAACCCTATTTATTACCAAATTTGTTTACCAACCTGTTTTAAGTGAAAAAATTGAAGGTTTCGCAGCACTAATTATTATTACACTGCTACTGGTAATTACAGTAAGTGAAAAATTAAGTAAAAAAGACAAAGCATAAAACGTATAGTGATATCACGAGGCGTTTTATGCTTTGTGTTTATTCCGATAGTGACTGATCCCATAAGCAATTAATATCACCCATAATAAAATATCAAAAGGATGAAGCAATGCCTGAAGGACAGACTTATGTTCAATAAAAATACTATCAAGTATCTTAAAGATTTGAAGTAGAATCATCGCAATGATGACGTAATACAAAGGCTTTCGCTTAACGGTACAGTAAATAATGAAGCTTAAGACAACTATGGGAATAAGGATAACGCTCAATGTATAAATCATATGTATGCATACCTTTCTTTATCTAAACTTATAAATAACGTCGTATTTGATTCATGAATACAATCACATACTCAGATATTTAACTTAGACATATACTG
>NZ_PZGG01000120.1 GCF_003043455.1 Staphylococcus simulans
AAGATGGAAATTTTGTTATGATATAAATCGTAATAATTACGATTATGAACATTTACTATTAAGAAAGGTAGGAACTTTAATGGCAAAAAAATCAAAAGTTGTTAAAGAACAAAAACGAGAAGAACTCGTTGCTAAATATTACGCAAAACGTCAAGAGTTAAAAGCTAAAGGTGACTATGAAGCTTTAAGAAAATTACCTAGAGATTCATCACCAACACGTTTAACTCGCAGATGTAAAGTAACTGGAAGACCTCGTGGCGTAATGAGAAAATTCGAAATGTCACGTATCGCATTCAGAGAACATGCACATAAAGGTCAAATTCCTGGCGTAAGAAAAGCAAGCTGGTAATTTCTAGTTTTTAGCAATCAATTTATTATGAAACACATTTCTTGAACGAAATGTGTTCTTTTTTTGCGCATTTTTTGAAGAAAACACGCTTTTTTATGGTAAAAGTCATAATGAGGTAGTATGATGTATATTGGACTTTTTGAGTTAGAGAAAATAAAGGGTAAGGTGTAAAGATAGATATGAAAATTTTTGATTATGAAGATATCCAAATGATTCCAAATAAATGTATAGTAAAAAGCCGTTCGGAATGTGATACATCCATCCAATTCGGACCACGTCGTTTCAAGATGCCGGTTGTTCCTGCAAATATGCAGACAGTTATGAATGAAAAATTAGCAGAATGGTTCGCAGAAAATGATTACTTCTATATTATGCATCGTTTTGATGAAGCAGCTCGTATTCCATTCATCAAAAAAATGCAAGATAAAGGATTATTCGCATCTATTTCTGTAGGTGTTAAAGATAATGAATATGATTTCGTTAAAGAAATCGCAGAACAAGGTTTAAAACCTGAGTATGTCACAATCGATATTGCACATGGTCACTCAGAACAAGTGATCAACATGATTCGCCACTTGAAAGAATATTTACCAGAGTCATTTGTGATTGCTGGCAACGTAGGTACGCCTGAGGGTGTGAGAGAATTAGAAAATGCAGGTGCAGATGCGACAAAAGTTGGTATCGGACCTGGTCGTGTTTGTATTACTAAAATCAAAACTGGCTTCGGTACAGGCGGTTGGCAATTAGCAGCAGTGAACCACTGCAGTAAAGCAGCACGTAAGCCAATCATCGCTGATGGCGGTATCAGAACACACGGCGACATCGCGAAATCTATCCGCTTCGGTGCTTCAATGGTAATGATTGGATCATTATTTGCAGCACATGAAGAATCACCAGGGGAAACAGTAGAACTTGACGGTAAATTATACAAAGAATACTTCGGCAGTGCTTCTGAATTCCAAAAAGGTGAGCGCAAAAATGTTGAAGGTAAGAAAATGTTTGTAGAACATAAAGGGTCTTTAGCAGATACATTAAATGAAATGCAACAAGATTTACAAAGCTCTATTTCTTATGCAGGCGGTAAAGACTTGCTAGAATTAAGAAAAGTAGACTATGTCATCGTAAGAAACTCTATCTTTAATGGGGATAGAGACTAAGCTTTACCTTTTGGAGGTGTAGACGATTAGACGTACTTTTTCATTTGTTGTCATCCTGTTACTTGCTGCTTTAATCATTCCAGTTAAAGAGACACCATGGATGATTGACTTTCAAAATCAAGCGAAAGCAAAAATACAAGCAATTACCGCACATGAAAGTGTCAATGAAACTACGCTTAAAGTGCCGGATAAGCAAGATTTTGCATTAAATAATATTCAAATGAATATGACAAAAGATGAAGTGGAACAAGCTTTAGGTAAACCTGAGCGTGTCAGCGCAAATGAATATGGTTTGAAATGGTACACATATCATAAAGATTATCGTTCTTTTGTGATGGTCAGTTATATGAATAATAAAGTGAATGGTATTTATAGTAATCAAAATGTTATCTCTTCAAAATTGAAAATCAAGTATGGTTCGCCGAAATCAGCTGTCAGAGATAGATTAGGCCAACCGATTGATGAAATGACGAAAGGTAATTATAGATATCAAATCACGAGCGATGAATATGATGTGTTTGATAAAGATGGTATTTATACGACTGTCTTTTATGACAAGCATGAAAATAATCAAGTGACAGGTGTCATGCAAATCAGTAAGGAAATGGAACATCGTCTGACCAAGCCTTACGGTGCGCCATCGTCTTCACTAGCGCAAAGTTTTGAAATGCAGAACTTTGATATTGTCAATGCAGAGCGTGTTCAAAAAGGCTTATCTGTGTTGAAATATAGTGAAGCCATTTCTAATACTGCAAGAAAACACAGTAAAGATATGGCTGACAACCATTACTTTGAT
The DNA here is from genome assembly GCF_003043455.1 of Staphylococcus simulans. Lineage (GTDB taxonomy): Bacteria > Bacillota > Bacilli > Staphylococcales > Staphylococcaceae > Staphylococcus > Staphylococcus simulans_A. The sequence continues at coordinate 2,303 of NZ_PZGG01000120.1, forward strand.
CATACTAATCCTAATGGTGAATCTCCATTTGATCGAATGAAAAAAGATGGCATTGATTATAATAGCGCGGGTGAAAACTTAGCGTATGGTCATCAAAATAGTATTTTCGCACATGAAGGTTTGATGAATTCAGAAGGACATCGAAAAAATATTTTACAACCAAGCTTTAAAAACTTAGGTGTCGGTGTTGATTTCAATGATGAACGTCAACCTTTCTGGACCGAAAATTATACAAGTTAATCAGCTTAAAAATGAAGGCAAAATTTCTGGGTTTACTAGAG
>NZ_PZGG01000121.1 GCF_003043455.1 Staphylococcus simulans
CAATAAGAATGATTATGAATAATGTAAATCTGTTTAAAACAATATAAATTAGCCCGCTGAAAATAGTAATAATACCTATTGTTACCTTTTCTTTTGACGTATATTTAAAGTTTAATATGATTTTTGAGATAATAAACAACATCAATCCTTGATAGGATGATATTAAAATACCGCTTAATAATTCCATGTTTAAACACACTCTCTATAACGATGAAATTTGAAGTTCTTATTTGTCTTCTTCTAATAATTCTTTCGGTACAGTTGGTTCATCTAAAAAACCTAGACATGGGTTATACTTAGCTAAGTTTCCAATTTTCTCAAAGATAAAAGCGAATAATTTAAAGATACCATTTAATAAGTCCATTACAATACATCCTTTCTGTTTTTAGGGAAAAATATTGGCAATTGTGAACCACCTTGTAATGTGATACCTAGCAAAATCATTTGTTGGTATGCATTAGGAACAAGGAATGAAATTGCAAACATTAATGTTGCAAGAATGATTGCCGTGATTTTCTTTTTCTTAATCAGTCGTGTGGGAATTGGTTGCTTAACTGTAGCAGCAGGTGCATAAATACAAAGTAAAATAACTGCGAGTGCTGCAAGTGTAATCATAATGTTGATAGGCACATGATATGTTGCTAAGAGCCATGGCAACATTACGAATAAAACAATACTTTCTATATAGCATGCAAGTGTTGATTTAGCATGCGCACCGTGTGCAAAGTGTCGGATAATAAAATAGCTTAAATGAACAGTTAGTGTGTATAAGAAAACATGGAATAGAAGAGCAAGTCCATAAACGACAATCGTTTTGAAAAGGTTATTGAAAAAGACTTCTAGGCCAAGCTTTATTTTTAGATAAGCGATACGGTCTAGATTGTTTCTTTTCTGAAGGGCTTGTGCCCAACGATCAACCTGCCTGTAAAAAGCCTTTTGCATAGCCTCACTCTCCTCACTGATATTATACAACTAAAAAGGATATTTTATTGATTCATTGCCTAACTGTTCATTTTTCATTCCAAACTGTAGAAAATCTACTATTATCGTCATTTTAACATATCTTTATAGACAGTTATGATTGAAAAAGCATAAGTTAGGGATTATTTAACATTAACTTTAGAATTGATGTTTTAATGAAGATGTATCACAGAGATGTGATAAGAATTCAGGTAACACATTACATAAACCTAGTGTGTTTTAAGTCAATGTGGTTACCTTACTTCATCTTAATATTTCAAAGAAATTGGTTTATAGCATTGTTAATATTCTTCGTAGGTCTAACATGCTTTAAGCTAACTGATCATCCTATATTTTAAAAGAAAGGGGGCAATTCACATGGCAGGCGATATCGTAGGTACTATCGGTGAATTCGTGAAATTAATCATCGAAACTGTTCAAAAATTCACTCAAAAATAATCCCTTATTTATTGTCCTTTGAGTATAAGCACTAAATTGTTTAATCCTTAAAGCAGGAATCGGTGTTTGTCCTTGCATTGATTCCTGCATCTCTCAAATGTGTATAGCGGAAATGAAGCGTCCGGTATGCATATCATTGTAGTTAAATTATCGTGAGTAACATTAAATTTATCAAATATCGGTAAATTCACTAAATTTTTTTCATAATTAATAACATCCCCAAAAATAGATAGAAAAATAACTGTAAACATTCCCTTAATAATAAGTAAAACCCATGAGTTCCTCCCAAACTCATGGGTTATTTTTTACTGATCATATTTATAAAGGTGAGGGCGTCTGTTATCAAAGACAGGAATATTTTGACGTTGTTGTTTAACTTCATCAAGATCGATATCTACAGTTAATACTTCTTCTTCGGTTCCTGCTTCAGCTAAGATTTCTCCATTTGGATTAATCACAAGTGAGTGGCCAGCGTATTCTGTACCGCCGTCTTTTTCAAACCCGCAAGTATTGCAAGCAATGACGAAGATATCATTTTCAATCGCTCTGCCTTGTAGTAAAGTACGCCAATGATTTAAACGTGCCATCGGCCATTCAGCTACATAGAATAAAATATCTGCACCACCTATAGCAGGATGTCGTGCAATTTCCGGGAAACGTAAGTCATAGCAAATAATTTGAGAAGCGGTTACTTGTTCATTGAGATTAAAGACATAAGGCACTGTTTCACCGCCTGTTAAATATAAGTGTTCATCTAACATAGGAACGAGATGCACTTTATCATATTGATAAATTAATTTGCCTTGTGCGTTAACTGTGAAAGCAGTATTGAAGGTATTACCTTTTCTTCTATTAGAAACTGAACCAGCCACAATCGTTACGTTATAAGTACGGCTCAAGTTTTGAATGAATGATAGACTCTCTTTTAAATCATCATCTGAAAGAGTAGATAATTGTTCTAATGCGTAACTGTTATTCCACATTTCAGGTAAAACAGCGACTTCTGTATCAGATTCAAGGTGTTTTGAAAATAATGATTCAATCTTATCTTGGTTTGCTTTCGCATTACCGTGGGCTAGATTGAATTGAAATAGTTGAACTTTCATAGATAATCCTCTCCATTCTTTTATTAATATTACTGTACTA
>NZ_PZGG01000122.1 GCF_003043455.1 Staphylococcus simulans
TATTCTCTAATTATACGTGAGGGCTTTATTTTTTTGAAATAATATGAGTATTTTATATAAAAAGCCGAGGAAAATCATTAAAGATTCTCCTCGGCTTTTATTTGAGACTGGATTTATGTCCCAGCCCCTTCTTCATGAAAAAAGCAGCAATGAAATTCCATTGCTGCTACATTTTAATTATAATGCTATTTTTTTGATTTAACTTTCCCGGTCCATTTTTTGTAACCGCCTTTAAGCATATAGATATCTCTGTATCCATTTTTTCTTAAAATACGCGCTGCTCTATAACTTGCTACACCATTAGCATCGCATAAATAAATAGGCTGATCCTTTCTAAGACCTTTAAATCGTTGACTAAAAAGCGTCATAGGAATGTTTCTGGCACCAATAATATGGCCATAATCATAGTCAACTTTTTCTCTTACATCAATCACTTGAGCTTTGCGTAAACCTTTATGGAATTCTTCTTGATCTAATTCTGTTACAGCTCTTTTATTGATGAAAAATTGGATTAACATATATACAGCAATAATAACTAAAACAGCTAAAATGATTATCCAAAAGCTATTCATCTTGCTTCCTCCTATTTTTACCGATACTACAATTATAAGACTGTTTCACTCATTTATCAAAAAGTTTTTCTCAGATATGGACCGTGATTTCATTTTGTACAAAATAGCTAATTAAAATAAATAACCGTCGAAGAAAACTTAGTCATGAATATTAATCAAAAATACTGTATGTATGGTAATATACATACATATAGTTAAATACTAGGTGATTGGAGATTTTTAAATTGACAGAAACATGGAATTTTATTAATTCGGGCAGTCATGACCCATTTTATAATATGGCGATGGACGAAGCTTTATTAAACTTCGTATCTAGAGGAGAAATCGATCCTGTCATCAGATTTTATACATGGGATCCAGCAACGCTTTCTATTGGTTACTTCCAAAGATTAAAAAAGGAAATTGATATAGACAAGGTCAAAGAAAAAGGCTATGGCTTAGTAAGACGACAAACAGGCGGAAGAGGCGTTTTACACGATAAAGAACTAACATATAGTGTAATCGTTCCTGAGTCTCATCCAAAAATGCCAAAAACGGTTACTGAGGCCTACAGAGTTATTTCACAAGGGCTATTAGAAGGATTCAAACTATTAGGATTTGACGCTTATTTTGCCGTCCCTAAAAGTAAAGAAGAAAGAGAAAAATTAAAGCAGCCAAGAAGTTCTGTCTGCTTTGATGCACCAAGCTGGTATGAACTCGTTGTTGAAGGCAGAAAAATTGCAGGAAGTGCCCAAACCAGACAAAAAGGGGTTATTCTTCAACATGGTTCTATTTTAAAAGACATTGATATTGACGATTTGTTTGATATGTTTATCTTTAAAAATGAACGTTTAAAAGACAAAATGAAACAAGCTTTTATAGATAAAGCTGTTGCGATAAATGATATATCAGATAAAGTTGTTTCACTTGAGGAAATGGAAGCAGCATTTGAAAAAGGCTTCCAAAAAGGTTTGGATATTAATTTCAAACCTTTAGAACTTACTAAGGAACAACAAACTGAAGTAAAAGAACTGGCAGAAAAATATAAATCTGATGAGTGGACTTACAGAAAATAAAAAATTCCCCTGAACTCCTATTTAAATGGTAGTCAGGGGAATTTTGTCTTATTTACGACGTCTTCTGTATTTCCATTGCGCTATTTTATACTTTCTTTGGTCTTTGGTTAAAAAGAAAAAGAAATATAGTAAGTAAGCTATAGCTGCGATAATAGCTAAGCTAATAATAGTTCTTGCGAGAGAAAACAATATTGAATCCAAATTCAATATTAAGCCTATAAGCGCAATTAATAATATGATATAAAATAATACTTTACGCATATTTTCACCTTTCAATACTTATTGCTTTATGAATTAGATTTACTAACCTTGATTTGTGCTAATTCTTGTTGACCTTGTTTAATTTTCTTATCACTCTTTGTGGAGTAACCATCTCTGATAGTTTTAAATGCTTTAACTAACTTGTTATTAAGTTCTTCAATATTTTTATCATCAGATTTGTCTTTATCTGACATTGTGCTTTTTTCAAGATCGATTTTGTATTTGTCATGTGCACTTTGCAAATCAGTAACTATTTTATCAAGTTTACTAACCACAGCTTCTTTTCTTTTATTTTTTTGAACGTCACTTTCAATTTTATGATAGTCCTTCAAAGTATCAGTTACTTTTTGGTAGTAATCTGATGTGGCATTAGCATTTTTAGTTTTCATACTATTTTGTGCTGCTTCTTTAGTATTCTTTTTATCAGCGCCGAGCTGTTTTTCCTTATCTTTCAAATCACTGATATTTTGCTCTAACTCTTGATTTTCTAATTTTAATTGATGATTATCATCTCTTAATTTAGTAGTTTTTTGCTCGAGGGGACCCAAGTTTTGACTTCCGCATCCCGTTAGCAAAATAGTCGCTCCAATAATCGTAATAAATTTCTTTTTCATAACCTTCTCCTAATTCAAAAGCAAATATTATAGCAATATTTTATCA
>NZ_PZGG01000123.1 GCF_003043455.1 Staphylococcus simulans
GTGTTATAAGGTTTGAAATATAGTATAATACATTAAAAGTTATTAGTCTTATTACATCGGAGGAAATACAATTGATTACTAAAGACAAGGCTAAAGAGATAGCAAAATTTATTACGAAACCTATTGAAGAAAACTTATTGAATGAGAGAATCCGTTTAAACGCGTATTATCTCGATTGTATTCGATTGAATAAAGTGAATGAACAATCGATTTTATTGGAATCATATCATGGAGTTAATTTTACTGGTAATGCTTATGCATTGTTTAGAAAATTAATTGAATCATACCCAAATTTTAAGTGCTATATAGCAATAAAAGATACAGAAGATCCTATGATTAAATGGTTGAAAAATGAATATAAAAATAAAATTTTTTCAGTTGTTGAATATGAAAGCAAAAAATACTTGAAGTTATTAGCTACATGTAAGTATCTAGTCAATGATACATCGTATATGCCGTACTTTTGTAAAAGAAAAGAGCAAGTTTATTTAAATACATGGCATGGAACACCTCTCAAAACATTGGGAAAAGATATTAAAAATGCTGGGTTTAACGATCATAAAAACATACAGAAAAATTTATTTTCAGCAGATAAATTAGCTATGCCTAATAGATTTACTGCTGAAAAGTTGATTAAAAGTAATGATTTGGATGGTATTTTAAATGCTGAAATCGGAATGTTTGGTAATGCTCGAGTAGATTTAACGTTAAATAGTAATCGCGAAGCTATGTTGACCAAGTATAAATTAGTGAAAGATAAAAAAATTGTACTTTTCGCGCCAACATGGAAAGAAAATGATTCTGTAGATGAGAGTGTAAAACAACTAATTGAACAGACCGATCTAATACAAAAAGCATTGGGTAGTGATTATCATGTATACTTAAAAACCCATTATTTTGTTTATGAACAAATGCTGAAAATGGATTATGGTAACCATATGATTCCTAATTGGGTTGATACTAATGAAATTTTATCAACCGTAGATTTGCTAATCACGGATTACTCAAGTATATTCTTTGATTTTTTACCATTGAAAAAGCCAATTCATTTCTTTATGCCTGATAAAGCAGAGTATGAATTTGAGAGAGGAATGTACTTAGATTTACAAACCTTGCCAGGTAAAATTTCAAATAATATAGAGGAATTAGTTGAAAACATCCAAGTCAAAGAAAATGAATATTTAAACAGTTATAAAGAAAATATTGATAATTATTTAGAATTATACTGTTCTCAAGATAATGGAAAATCTGTAGCAAACACTTTAAGATTTATGTTTGGTGAAGTATCAGAAGAAAAATTATTTAAGTCATCAAAAAAAGTAGTAGTATTTTATGGTGGTGGCTTTTACAATAATGGGATTACTAATTCAATTATTAATCTAAGTAAAGCCTTTAATTATGATAAGTATGAATTTGTTATTATAGAAAATCAATTAGTTAATGAAGAGAAGCTTCAAAATGTGAAACGTCTAGATAAAAGGGTGCATGTTATTACTAAATTTTCAGATACTAATCGAAATATCTTTGATACTATTAGCCAAAATTTACTTTATCGACAAGGATTTAATTCAAACTTCATCATAAAGAAACATATAAAAAGATATTTTGAGTTAGACTTTAAAAGAATATTCGGTAATCTAAAGCCTGATATATTAATTGATTACGGTGGATATAATAAAATGTTCACAGCACTTTTTGCATTTGCACCAGTAAAAGTTAAAGCGATTTATCTTCACGCTAATATGTTCGAAGAATATAATAAAAAAATAAATGGAGTCTATAAGCACAAATGGAATTTAAAAGTGATTTTTAGTCTGTATGATCAATTTGATAGAATAGTTTCTGTTTCTGAAACCGCTAATGAAGAAAATAAAAATAATTTATCTGGATATATAACTAACTCAGATAACAAGATGATTTTTATTGGGAATATTATTGATGGTGATGAAATTTTAAAAACAGCTCAAGAATCTCAAGATTTGAAGAAACATATTCAGCTATATAAGGAAGGACATAAGTTAGATTATACATTATATGATATTGAGGAAGTTAACGCTTATAGTTGCAATTTGAAATGTGTACAATCACCTCATGATAATGATTTTAACTTTGTAAGTGTTGGCAGATTATCGCCAGAAAAAAATCACTACTCTTTAATCAAAGCTTTTAAAAAGGTAGTTGAAAAAGAGGAAAAGAGCAAGTTGTTTATTATTGGAGATGGTCCTCAATATAGTCAATTATATAGTCTTATTCAACGGTTGAACTTACAAGAAAATGTTTTTCTTTTAGGGTTTATACAAAATCCCTTTATTTTTGTAGAACAATGTGATTGTTTTGTATTGGCTTCAAATAATGAAGGTCAAGGTATGGCAATTTTAGAAGCTAATGTGCTGGGTAAACCAATTATCGGAACTAATGTAAGTGGTATTAATACAGTTATAAACAATGAAAATGGTTTGTTAGTAGAAAATAATATTGAGAGTATAGCTAATGGA
>NZ_PZGG01000124.1 GCF_003043455.1 Staphylococcus simulans
TCTAAAGTGCGTTCTAATTGCGTCATGTATGAGGCTTGGTCTTGTTTTTTCGCAATTTGCTTGCTGACAAAGCTTTTCATACTTTCTGAAGTATCAATGTTATCATGGTCTTCTTGCCAACCGATATTAGCTTTCAAACCTTCAATTTCTCTGGATTTATCTTCAATCTCTTTATTCAACGTTTGAAGTTGCGTTTCTTTTTGTTTAATTTCATTTTCTTGTTTAGCAATATTATTTAACGCATCAATATCAGATTGTTTTGGCACATCAATTTGTTCGTTTTCTTGTTGTAACTGCGCTAATTTTTCTTGGCGCAAACTGATATCTTTCTTCAACTGATCTCTACGTGCTTTTGATGCTTCGTAACGTTCAATCCCTTGTTCCGGGAAATCTAAAGGTTCGATGTTTAGTTCGTGTTCTAACGCTTTCCATTCTTGTGCTTGATCTAATAAAGCTAACTCTTTTTGTTTCGCTTCATGCATCTTAGATAATTGCATCAAGTTTTGTTGAAGATGATCTAAACGACGTTCTGCTTTGTCTCTTTCATCAATCAAGCTATGATAAGATTCTAATTCACTTTCATGTGCTCTGATCTGATTCTGTAAATCATTCAATTGTTCTAATTGCTGATTGATTATAGGATTTTTACCAGAACGTTTATATAATGCTGCTTTTTGCGCTTCTAATTGTTCACGCATTGTTGTAAATTGCGTTGAACCTAAAGCTCCAGCTTGCAGCAAGTATTCTTGAAGTTGTTTCTCATCCATATTGCGATTGATATTTTGTAAACCTAAGACATCGAAAGAATAAATTCCTTTATATGTATTCTTATCGATATAATTCAATTTATTTTGCAGCCATTCTTCGTCACGAATACCGCCATTTTCAAGATAGACTTTGACATCACCTTGGGCTGCACCTTTTACACGTTCAACTTGTATTTCTTGACCATCATCCAACTTTAAATAAAGCTTACCGCCATATTGGTTTCCTAATCTTGGTTCAAAGCGTGGTTCGTTTTCTCTTTTAGTCGGAAAGCCGAACAAAATAGAATGAATAAAAGCTTGAATCGTAGATTTACCCGCTTCATTCTCACCATATATTTGTGTTAATGACTGATTAAATTTGATCGTTCTTTCCACAAACTTGCCGTAACCATATATATCTAATGCTAAAATCTTCATGACTGCTCACCTCTTAAGCCTGACTTAAGCAATGCTTCTGCACGATTAATCAATTCTACTTTATCAAAGTCATCATAGTTATCTAAAAACTTAGTTGCTTTAGGATTCAAATACAAATCGCTCATTGCACTTGTAAAGATTGTATCATCTGATTTCAATTCTTGAGAAAACTCATGTTCAAGCGGTCTTGAATCATCATCTTTGTAAGAAACAATCAAAGACTCGATAAATACAAAGTTATTTTCATTTTCTTCGTATTCTTTCAACATAGCTTCAACTTGCATCAAGTCTTGAGATGATACAGGTTCATCACTATCTATCTCTAAATAAACTCTATAGATAGCTTTACCTTGGCTTCTAACTTGATCTTTAAATTTTTGTACAACCTCATAAATACCTTGCTTTGTAGTTTGTTTTGTTTCAATTTTTATTTCATCAAAACGAATAAAGTGTGAAGGTACAAATTCAACGTTCAGTTTAAATTCATCGCCTTCTACAAGTAGAAAACCTTTATCTCCTATTTCATTAAAATGGCGTCCTTGAATATTACCTGGATAAAATGTCGGCGGCATATCATTAATTTGTTGACGTTCATGAATATGACCAAGTGCCCAGTAATGATAAAGTTTAGAGTTTAAATCTTCTAAACGAAATTCAGTATAACGATGCTTCGTAGAGGATTTACTATATGTACCATGCAGTACTCCGATATGCAGGCCTTTCTCTCCTTGACTAGAAGGATATTCATCTAATTTATTTTCGTAACTGGCATGATCCTGATAACTAAAACCATGTAATAAAATCTTTTCGCCATGTTTCGTTATAGTTTGATACGTTTCAACATTTTTATCGAACACTGAAACGTTTTCTGGCCAATCTGTTACGACACTGTCTGAGAGCGGATCATGATTACCATGACACATGTAAACAAATATCTGCTCTTTCTTCAGACGTTCAAATTGTTCCTTTAAAAATACTTCTGCTCTTAACGTACGATTGTGATCATCAAAGACATCGCCCGCAATGACGATAAAATCGACTTCCTCTTGCAAGGCAAAATTAACTAATGACTTAAAACTTTCATACGTACTCTTTTTCACATCTTCATAAATGTTTTCGCTTAAATGGCTATGCGTTTTAAACGGACTATCTAGGTGTAAATCTGCACAATGAATAAATTTCACCATATATAGTAAGC
>NZ_PZGG01000125.1 GCF_003043455.1 Staphylococcus simulans
CTTTTGTAACTTTGAAGTCACTTATGTTCTGTATCAACGTTATATTTCCACGTGAGTTAATGTTTTTATAAATCTTATGATTTGAAAAGATATATGAAACTCGTTTATCCCCTTCTTCAATTGTTATACGTTTAGTGCTTACATTTATTTTATTAATGGGTATATGATTAATTTCTCTCGATATATCTTGTGCAAAAAACTCATAATGAATTAAAGAGGCATCGTCCATGTGTTTATTTAGAGTTTTTACAGATTTGAACAACGGTGGTATAAGACTCATTGTTATTGAAAAGATACATAACGCAAAAATCATTTCGATGAAAGTAAATGCTTTAAGTCTTTTTATGTTTGATTTTAAAACAGTATTTACTTTTAGTTTCATTACTTTTAATACAAATTGATTGATCAACTTTTTCAATAGTATAATGCTCCAATTGGATTCCTTGTTGAATTTCATTTATGTTAAAACGGTTTATTACCGTGATTAATGAACGATACATATCTGCTTTTTCAATTTCTTTACGAAATTGAAAGTGTTGGTTAATTAATACAGGCAAGAAAATCAGTAGTAAAGTGATAATTAGAGAAAATGAAGTCAATGCATCAAGCATAAAAGAGCCCTTGATACAATTAGTGCTATGAAGTCTTTTCAATTCTTAAACTTCCTTTCTCAATATGGAAGATAAAACGAAATGTTGTTTGATTAAATTTAATGTAAACAGATCCAAATCGATTAAATTCACCTTCTGGATTAATAACAACAATATCCATATTATTACTTCTCACTATTTCGCCTTTAGAAATTGTAATATAACTTACTTGGTGATTTTGACTGATTACTTTAATTTTGTTGCTGCCACGAATAAAAAATAATATAACATCATCATGCTCTTTAATAGCTACGGATTTCATATATATTATTTGAGCTGCAAGGTTTTTAGCTAGTAATTCGTTTTCTACTTCTTTTATGTGAGCTGAACTTCTGACATTCAAGCTGAGATATGTCAAAAGACTTATTATTGCGAGAACTAAGAGCGTTTCAATCATAGTAAAAGCTTTCATTACTATTGACTAACGGTTGCTTCGCCGTCGCTGATTGAAATTGTTTTGCCGGATTTACATGTTTTTTGACCTTCTTTTAGAAATCCTTCGCTGACTAATTCGTCAATTGAAGATGGTGCTCTATTTTTGTTTAAAGTGAATGCTTCTATTTGACTGTTTACCATTTTTTGTTGTGCTTCACATCCAGTATCTTGAACATGTTTAGACTGTTTAGCAATATTAGGGATTATAAGTATTAATAATACACTGATAACTAATAGCACTAACAGCATTTCTAGCAAAGTAAATGCACGTAAATATTTTTGTTTCCAATTTTTAATTATATTTGTCATAAGTATCGCCTTCTTTTTTATTTGATAGATTGAAGCATGTCGAACATTGGCAGCATGATGACTAGATAAAGTGAAATGATTAAAAAACCGAGTAATAAAAAGATAACTGGCTGTATAAATTTTATTTGTTTGTTCATTTGACGTTCGATTTGACTTAGTAGTATTTGAGCATAAATACTTAATTCTATATCAATTTTTCCGCTCTTCTCACCTTGTTCTATAAAGTGAATAAGTTCGTCTTGGAAACAACCAACCGCTTTTAAAATTTCAGGTAAACGCAAACCTTTTTCGATATTTTTAATCATAAATTCGCCGAGATAATTTAAAAATGAATCAATCTTTTGTTCTGTATAAATATTAGAGATTTGTTGTAAAACAATTCCGTTTCGGAAAAATAATGAAAAGTCATTTGTTACTTGATACGTTTTGAAGAGTTTATAATAGGTATTGATTAATGGAATTTTAGATATGAATGTGATTCGTTTATTTATCGGTAGTTTTCTTACATATTGGAATATCGTTAAGAACATTAAGGATAAAAATGCGATGAAAGAGAGAATGATATGGGGAAAATGTTGAATTGTGTAATTGAGTATCTTTAAAAGTGGCGACAGCTGAATGTCCATTGTAGTATATATTTGTTGAAACTCAGGCAGTATAAAATAATTGATTCCAAATAGCATACACATAAATACACCTATTAAAATCAGTGGATATTGTATAGTTTTAATTAATCGTTGTTTCACTTCTAATTTTTGCTTTAAAAACGTATATGATTCAGTTAAATTGTCTGATAGTCTACCAAACTTTTCGGAAAAATAAATTTGAGTAACGATAGTTTGAGGATAATGCAGGTATGAGAGTATAAAATGGCAGTTTTTACCATCCTTTAAGGAATGTATAATCGTATCGCGTGTTTCTTTATTTTTATAATCAATATGCATATTCAAGAATTCAAATGATTCTATCAATGTAAAACCATGATC
>NZ_PZGG01000126.1 GCF_003043455.1 Staphylococcus simulans
TTATTAATCAGAGAGGAGAAATAGATTTGACTCTCAATAAGGGTGTTATTCAGTCAAAGGAAACAAACTATCCCTTATTAAGAGGCAGACACTTAAGTTGCTACTATTTAAAAAACTTTATTTCAGGAGAATATGTAAATTGTGACTTCTTAGAGAAAATCCCTAAATATAAATATGTGAAAAATAAAAGGTTAGCATGTCCTCAGATATCAAACATTAATAAGGAAAAAAGATTGAACTTCACACTGATTGAAGAAGGTTATTCCTTATCTAATTCATGTAACTTTATTTCAATCAATGATAGCTATGCAGAAGATGAGATTAACATTTATTTTTTATTAGGTATATTAAATTCAAAACTATTAAATTGGTATTTCAAATTATTTAGTAGCAACAATCATATAAGTAACTATGAAATTGATTTATTGCCTATAGCTATTGATAAACCATTGTTAGTAAAAGAAATTACCCAGCTTGTTAAAAATAATATTATTCACAAAAAGAGTGTAAGCTTTGAACAAAAGTTAAACGCATTGGTAGAAGAATTATATTTAGGTGATGATATGTCTGAAAAAAAGAGTGATTTAAACGTCCCTTTTATAAGTCAAAAAAAATGGTTAGATTATTTAAATAATAAAGTTAGTTTAGAGAGTTTATATGCAACGAATTTAGACTCGCTATTTCAGAAAAATGTTTTATGTGGGATGAAGTTGAAAGTAAATGCAATGAAACAAAATACAATCATGAATAATAAAGCTTATCGATTAAGTGAACTAGATATGGAGATTATTAAATCAATTCCCGCAGGTGGTAATTGGAGAAATATACCTCAAAAAACAATGAATAAATCTAAAAGATTAATAGGAATTCAGAAAACAGGTGGCAGAACTACGCTATATGGAAGAATGGTGTATGATAAACCCAGTTATACTATAACAACATATTTTAATAGACCAGGGAATGGAACATATATTCATCCTATTGAAGATAGAGTGATTACTACTAGGGAGGCAGCAAGATTACAAGGGTTTAAAGATAATTATTATTTTTATGGAAATCAAAAAGATATATTAAACCAAGTTGGAAATGCAATACCACCATTTATTGGTTATCTATTTGGAAAAAAAATCAAAGAAAAACTAAATGCTGAAAATTCAATTGATTTATTCACTGGTGCAGGTGGCTTATTAACTGGTATGGAAGAAGCAGGTATTAATGTAGTTGTTGCAAACGATATAGATAAGAGCGCTTGTACAACTTTAAAAATTAATCATCCACAGGTTAATGTTGAAGTGGGTGATATAACTTCAAAAGAAGTAAAAGATAAAATTTTAAAAATGGGAATGAATAAAGCAGATATTATATGTGGTGGCCCTCCATGCCAAGGGTTTTCGCTATCTGGATATAGAAAGAAAGATGATCCTCGCAATCAATTATTTAGGGAGTTTGTAGCAGTAGTCAAAAGTGTAAAGCCAAAGGTTTTATTGTTTGAAAATGTGATAGGTATTCTTAGTTCTAATAAAGGAAAAGCTTTTGAAGAAATTCAATATCTATTTGAATCACTAGGGTATAATATGGTCGCAAAAACTTTAAGTTTTGACAATTTTGGCATACCTCAAAAAAGAAAAAGGGTATTACTGGTTGGAATAGAAAAAGGAATCAATGTTAATCCAATTGATGTCTTTCCAGAAGAACTAACAAAGGATGATTCGTTAAAAATCACTACAGCCATGGCAATGAAAGACTTAGAAGGTATTGTTCATAATGAAGAGGTCGAGTTTCCAATTTGGGAGAGTGAAAACGAGTATTTAAGATATATAAAAAGTATTTCTACTGCTGGAGAGTATTTTAATTATCTTGTAGAGAAAAAAGAAGAACAGAAATTAGAAAGTGAACAGCTGCACTTTGAACTTTAAAAAAGTAAATATATAAAATTACAATATATTTATACAAAAAATAATTATATAAATAATAAAAAAACACCTCCTGAAGTTAGGTTTAAAAAACTCAACTTCAGGAGTGTTTAAATATGAGTAATCGAAATGAATGAACTTATACTTTTGGTAACAGAAAATTTTAAAACTAACTATTGTAGTAATAACTTATTGTTAAAAATATTAACATTATAGTTTGTGTTCAGTTAATGAAACATGGATAAGTCAATAAGTTAATTTTGATAAAACAAAATATTATAAGAGCCAAAACGCTAAAATAAAGTCAAGAAACCATCTGGTAAGTAAAATACAACTAGTACTTTTG
>NZ_PZGG01000127.1 GCF_003043455.1 Staphylococcus simulans
GACATCTATAACTACTTAGATAAAAATTTTAAATAATTAGGAGTGACTACATCATGATTAAAATTTTAGCAGCATGTGGCGCAGGTGTTAACTCTAGCCATCAAATTAAAGCAGCATTAGAAGAAGAATTAACAAAAAGAGGTTATCAAGTCAGCTGTGATGCAGTAATGATTAAAGATGTTAACGAAGACTTGTTAAGTGGCTATGATATTTTTGCTCAAATTGCAAATACTGATTTCAGCTTCCCTATTACAATTCCAGTTGTTGATGCAGGTGCTATCCTTTATCGTGTTCCAGCAATGGCAGAACCTGTTTATCAAGCAATGGAAGATGCGATTAAATCTATTCAAAAATAAGAATTTCATATTTTTAACCACTTAGAACAATCACCAAGGAGAGGATAAAATGAACTCGCTTATTGATTTAGCCAATACCATATTCAAACCTTTAATTGATTTAGGAGCTGCGCCATTAATGACTGTGATTCTTGCAATCATCACTTTCATTTTCACTAAAAAGCTTTCAAAATCTCTTGAAGGCGGTTTGAAATTAGGTATCGCTTTAACAGGTATCGGTGCAATCATCGGAATCTTAACAACAGCATTCTCACAAGCCATGACAGATTTCGTTGAACGTACTGGATTATCTCTTAGTATTACTGACGTAGGTTGGGCACCATTAGCAACTATCACTTGGGGTTCCCCTTACACTTTGTATTTCTTAGCAGTAATGGTTATCGTGAATATCGTTTTATTATTCATTAACCGTACTAATACTTTAGATGTTGATATTTTCAATATTTGGCATTTATCTATTGTAGGATTATTTGCGATTTACTGTGGAGCAAATTTATTTGTCGCAACGTTACTAGTTATCTTTATCGGTGTCATGAAAATTATTAACTCTGATTTAATGAAACCAACATTTAATGATTTATTAAATGTACCATCATCTAACCCTATGACATCTACTCATATGAACTATATGATGAACCCATTCTTGTTAATCATGGATAAAATCTTTGATAAAGTTTTCCCATGGTTAGACAAATATGATTTTGATGCTGCAAAACTGAACAACAAAATCGGTTTCTGGGGTTCTAAATTTGCCATTGGTTTATATTTAGGTGTATTTGTTGGTTTACTTGCCGGACAATCACCTACTCAAATCTTTGCTTTAGCATTTACTGCTGCTGTTGCATTAGAATTATTCTCATTAATCGGATCTTGGTTCATCGCATCTGTAGAACCTTTATCTCAAGGTATTTCAAACTTTGCTAACAGTAAATTAAAAGGCCGTCAATTAAACATCGGTTTAGACTGGCCATTCATTGCTGGTCGTGCAGAAATCTGGGCAGCGGCTAACGTGTTAGCTCCTATCATGTTATTAGAAGCTATGATTTTACCAGGAAATAAACTTTTACCATTAGGTGGTATTATCGCAATGGGTGTTACACCTGCATTACTTGTTATTACGCGTGGTAAATTATTGCGTATGATTATTATTGGCGCAATCGAATTACCATTATTCTTATGGGCAGGCACATTAATAGCTGAATTCGTAACTGAAACTGCTAAAAAAGCAGGTGCTTTCCCTAAAGGATTAAGCAGTGATACATTGATTTCACATACTACTATGGAAGGTCCACTAGAAAAATTCTTAAGTTATTTAGTCGGCCATGCAGTAAATGGTGGCGGTATGTTTATCGTGTATGCTATCGTTGCGCTTGCAATCTACTTACTTGCTTTCATCTGGTATGCATTTGAAATGAAAAAACGTAATAAAATTTACGAAGAACAAGGTAAATAATATAATAATCAAAATAAACGTCGGTGTTTAACATCGGCGTTTATTTATGACAAATATTTTAAAATTGTGAGATGTATTGTGGTATAAAACACATAATACATTGACATCTATCTATTCATTTACCTATACTTTAAGTGACCAGATAAATATTAAAATACTTACCAACGAAGAAGGAGCAACTTATGACTCAATTATTTTCAAAAGATAGCGTATTTGTATCAAATGCGGATAGTAAAGAAGCGGTATTAACAGAACTATCATAAGCATTATTCAAAGTACGTTATTTAAAAGATACTTTCTTA
>NZ_PZGG01000128.1 GCF_003043455.1 Staphylococcus simulans
GGGCTGGGACATAAATCCAGTCTCAAATAAAAGCCGAGGAGAATCTTTAATGATTTTCCTCGGCTTTTTATATAAAATACTCATATTATTTCAAAAAAATAAAGCCCTCACGTATAATTAGAGAATAACCACAAACCCAATCATTGGAGGAACTTTATGTATAAAAATTATAACATGTCTCAACTATCACTGCCACTAACGACTGACTTTACCTTCCCTGAAAATGACACAGCATTAATTGTTAATGAAATTGTAGAAGGGATTTCTGAAGATACATTTAATAGATATCAAAATCGTAGAGGTGCTTCATCTTATAATCCACGTATGATGCTTAAAATAATTCTATACGCATATAGTAATTCGATATTTTCCGGTCGGAAAATTGAATTTGCTTTAAAGGACAGCATTAGGTTTATGTGGCTATCTCAAGAACAGACACCTAGTTATAAAACTATTAATCGTTTTCGCTCTAATCCTAAAACCAATGAATTAATCAAAGAATGTTTTACAGAATTCAGAGGGTTTTTAGTGACTAACAATTATATAGATGAAGATGCTGTTTACATAGATGGCACAAAAATTGAAGCTGATGCAAATAAATATACTTTTGTTTGGAAGGCCAACACAGAACGATATAGCAAAGCTAATATGAAGAAATCGAAAGAAGTATACGACGAATTAATGGCGAATGAAATTTTACCGAGTTTAAAAGAGGAATTATCTGAAGAAATACAAGTCCATGAATTACAGGCAATCGAAGATTGCTTAATTCAAAAAATTGATGCATTAACTGAAGAAATTGATGCTAGTAAGGATACTGGAAAAAGGAAAATAGTTCGCTCAAAACGTACGCTTTTGAAAAAATATAAAAAAGTAGTAAGCGAATGTAAAGAGAAAAATGTGAAATACGAAGAACAAAAACGAATTTTAGGTAATAGAAATAGTTATTCAAAAACAGATCACGATGCAACTTTTATGAGAATGAAAGATGATCATATGAGAAATGGCCAATTAAAAGCTGCATATAACATTCAAGTGGGAACCAATAATCAATTTGCATTAGCGTTTGGTGTCTATCAAAATCCAACAGATACAAGAACCTTGGAAAGATTTTTATATAGAATTCAAGATATAAATGGTGACTTACCAGAAAATATTGTATGTGATGCAGGATATGGCAGTGAAAGTAATTATGGAATAATAATAGATGTATTTAATAGAACGCCTTTGATGCCGTACGGCATGTTTTTAAAAGAACAGAAAAGAAAGTATAAACAAAATACTTATAACTCATTAAATTGGGATTATGATGAGAAAGATGACAGATATATTTGCCCCGATGATAAGCTTTTATTCTTTTCTGGATATAGATTTCGAAACGATAAGTATGGATATCAACGTCAATTTAAAGAGTACAAATGTTATGACTGTGTAGGTTGTCCACTTAGAGATGAGTGTATGAATCCAAAAGCCAAACCTGATACCTTAAAAACAATCAGAAGAAATATGGTTTGGGAATACTATAAGCAATTCACAAGAGAAAAGCTTTCAGATCCAAAAACTTCATCAATTTATAAAAAGAGAAAAATTGATGTTGAAACATTTTTTGGTAACCTGAAGGCTAATTTGGGTTTCACTCGAATGTCTGTAAGGGGCATTCAAAAAGTTGAAACAGAAGTTGGCATAGCATGTATGGCCGTGAATATTAGGAAATTAGCAGCTCTACGAGCTGAAAATTTCTTGGACAAAATAAAAAAGGAACGATTTTCATTTTTATATGTGAAAATCGTCCTTTTTATTAGGTTCCAGAACAATTATGTCCCGGCCCC
>NZ_PZGG01000129.1 GCF_003043455.1 Staphylococcus simulans
ACTTACAGTAAAATAGAGTCTGTCAGTAAAAGTACAAGAAATTGCCATTAGTTGCAATTATGGGGCAAACACGTTATTATATCAAAGAATATCATACATAATGCTCTATTTGAATATTATGAAAGTGAGTAGATAGAATGAATAATGAAGAACGGTTAAACCGACAAGAAAATATTAGAAACTTTTCTATCATTGCCCATATTGACCATGGAAAGTCAACGTTGGCTGATAGAATTTTAGAAAACACTAAAAGTGTTGAAACACGAGAAATGCAGTCACAATTATTAGATTCAATGGATTTAGAAAGAGAACGCGGTATCACAATTAAGTTAAATGCCGTTAGATTAAAATACGAAGCAAAAGATGGAAAGAATTATATCTTCCACTTAATTGATACACCAGGACACGTCGATTTCACTTATGAAGTTTCTCGTTCTTTAGCAGCATGTGAAGGGGCTATTTTAGTTGTAGATGCTGCACAAGGTATTGAGGCGCAAACACTAGCGAACGTTTATCTTGCACTTGATAACGATTTAGAATTACTTCCTGTAGTAAATAAGATTGACTTGCCAGCAGCAGATCCAGAACGTGTTAAACAAGAAATTGAAGATGTTATTGGCTTGGATCAAGATGATGTAGTTTTAGCAAGTGCTAAATCTAATATCGGTATTGAAGAGATATTAGAAAAAATTGTTGAAGTAGTACCACCACCAGAAGGCGATCCTTCTGAACCGTTAAAAGCATTAATTTTTGACTCTGAATATGATGCTTATAGAGGTGTCATTTCTTCAATTCGAATTATGGATGGCGTAGTTAAAGCAGGGGATAAAATCAAAATGATGGCAACTGGTAAAGAATTCGAAGTAACTGAAGTAGGTATTAACACACCTAAACAACTTCCAGTTGAAGAATTAACTGTTGGAGATGTTGGTTATATCATCGCAAGTATTAAAAATGTAGATGATTCACGTGTAGGGGATACTATCACGCATGCAGATCGTCCAGCAGCACAACCATTAAAAGGTTATAAAAAAATGAACCCGATGGTATTCTGTGGGCTATTCCCAATTGATAATAAAAAATATAATGATTTAAGAGAAGCATTGGAGAAATTACAGCTAAATGATTCATCACTAGAATTCGAACCAGAGACTTCACAAGCTCTAGGTTTTGGTTTCCGCACAGGTTTCTTAGGAATGTTGCACATGGAAATCATTCAAGAACGTATTGAAAGAGAATTTGGAATTGAATTGATTGCGACAGCTCCATCTGTAATTTATGAATGTATTCTAAAAAACGGTGAAAAGAAAATCGTTGATAACCCAGCACAAATGCCTGAGAGAGATCAAATTGATGAAATCTACGAACCATATGTAAGAGCAACTATGATGGTTCCAAACGATTATGTTGGTGCTGTTATGGAGTTATGTCAGCGTAAACGTGGACAATTTATCAATATGGACTATTTAGATGATATTCGTG
>NZ_PZGG01000130.1 GCF_003043455.1 Staphylococcus simulans
AAATGGTATGGCTATCGTACAAATGATATAATACTAAAGTATGCTAATTTTGAGAGGTGCAAGTTGTGGAAAATAATATTATTACTGTTTATGGTGAAGTTCCAGAGCTCATAGAAAAGAAAACACAAGAAATTACACAACAGTATTTGCATGGTGAAAAAGACGAATTCAATTATGCGAGTTTTAATTTAAATGAAACTGAAATCAGTGTATGTATTGAAGAAGCTTTAACTTTACCGTTCTTCTCTGAGCAGAAGGCTGTTATCATAAAAAATGCTTATATCTTTACAGGAGATAGAGGTAATAAAGATTTAAATCATAATTTGGAACAGCTGCAAGAATTTATTGAAAAATATGATGGTACTTCTCTTGTCATATTTGAAGTTTATAATCCTAAGTTAGACGAGCGAAAAAAGCTTGTTAAAAGCCTAAAAAAACATACAAAACTTATTAAAATCGAGCAAATGTCTGAAGATGAACTAAAGAATTGGATTAAACATACCTTAAACGAACAATACAAAGATATTAAGCAAGATGCATTAAATTTATTTATTGATTTAACAGGTATAAACTTTAACTTAGTTAAACAAGAACTAGAAAAAATTGTTTTATACTTAGGAGACCGTCCAACTATCACTAAGCAAGATGTCGAAACAATTGTAAATAGAAGTTTAGAACAAAATGTTTTCTTATTAACTGATTATATTCAGCAAGGAAAAAAAGCTGAAGCAGTGCATTTAGTGAATGATTTAATCACATTAAAAGAAGAACCTATTAAGCTGTTAGCTTTAATAGCTAGTAATTTCAGATTGTATTATCAATGTAAAATTCTTGCTAAAAAAGGGTATTCGCAAGCACAAATTGCTAAAACAGTGAGCGTGCATCCATTCAGAGTCAAATTAGCCTTAAGAGCTTCAAGGCAGTATGATTTAAAACATTTGATGAATATTATGAATGCATGTGCTGAAACTGACTATAAGTTAAAATCTTCGTATATGGACAAACAACTTATCTTAGAACTATTTATTTTGTCTATATAAAATAAAAAAGTTCAAGCAGATGCTTGAACTTTTTCATTATTTAGCTGCAACCATTAATTTTGATTTAATGCGGTCAGCTTTATTTGAGTGAATTAAGTTAGCTTGAGAAGCTTTGTCGACTTTTTTCACAGCGATACGTACTAATTCATTTTTGTTTTCAGCGTTTTCAGCGATAGCTGTTTTCGCACGTTTAACTGCAGTACGCATAGCATTTTTTTGAGAAATGTTTTGTGCTTCAGCTTTGTTAGTTGTTTTAACACGTTTAATAGCAGATTTAATATTTGGCATTGAATGTCACCTCCTAAAAGTGATCTATGATCATCAAATAAATATTTGATTACAACAAGAAACATTTTATCAAATGTACTATTAAACTGCAATCATTTATTTTCGATGAGGCTTTTAACAAGCGAAGATTTACAGTAAAATAGAG
>NZ_PZGG01000131.1 GCF_003043455.1 Staphylococcus simulans
AAATTATGTTAGGTTTATTTCCCCTCCAAAGTGGTGAGATGTACATTGATGGTCAAAAATACCAAAGAAAATTATCAGAACTTAAAATCAGCTATGTTTCTCAAAAAGCAAGAGCATTTAACTCAGGCTTTCCTGCTAGTGTAAAAGAAGTTGTTTTAAGCGGGTTGACTAAACAAAAACACCTTTTTCAGTGGTTTAATAAAAAAGATGTGCAAAAAGTAAAAAGCATACTCAAACGTTTAAACATCGAATATTTATTAAACAAGAATATCGCTGAATTATCAGGTGGGCAACAACAACGAGTTTTAATAGCTAGAGCATTGATATCAGATCCGTCTGTACTCATACTAGATGAACCTACGAATGGTATTGATGCAAAACATGTCAGTGAATTTTATCAAACACTTGAACAATTAAAGAATGAAGGTGTAACAATTATTCTTGTAACGCACGACATTGGAGTTGTTGTAGATACTGCTACGAAAGTAGCTTGCTTGAACAGACATTTACACTTCCATGGGCCTGCTCAAGAATTTAAGTCACTGGATCAAGTTGAAATTTCAAAAATTTACGGCTATCCAATCAAATTTGTTGATCATCAACATGAAAGGGAGTGCTGTAACTAATGATTGAAGCATTAATGAATTTCGACTTTATGCGGTATTCTCTTTTAAGTGGTATCCTGATTGGGTTTATTGCACCGTTTATTGGGGCGTTTATTGTAGTACGAAGACTTTCTTTAATTGCTGACGCATTAAGTCACGTAACTCTAGGCGGTATTTCTTTCGGAATGTTTTTAACCACATTATCACCGATTTTTATTTTTATTAACCCTATGTGGGGCGGCATATTGTTTGCGGTTATAGGTGCACTTTTAATTGAAAAATTAAGAACTTCTTATCAAAACTATCAAGAAATTGCGATTCCGATTATTATGAGTGCTGGAATTGGCATAAGTGCAATTTTTATTTCACTTGCAGATGGATTTAATCAAGAATTAGTTGGTCTATTGTTCGGATCAATCAGTGCCGTATCTTTGAGTGATATGGTAACTGTTTTGATCATTGCAGTGCTAGTTACACTGTTCATTATGTTATTTTATAAAGAACTCTTTATTCTTTCATTTGACGAAGAATATAGTAAAGTTATTGGTATACCTAGATGGATTCAATTTTTATTCATTATTATTGTAGCTATGGTTATTTCTGCTTCTATGCGCGTAGTCGGTATTTTGCTTGTAAGTGCACTGATGACTTTACCAGTAGCTATCGCAATGAGAATGACTAAAGGATTTAAACAATTAATCCTCTACAGTATTATTATTGGAGAAATAGCTGTTATTGGTGGTTTAGTAATTGCTTTTTATTTAAATTTATCTCCAGGTGGGGTTATTGTAGTATTATTAGTAC
>NZ_PZGG01000132.1 GCF_003043455.1 Staphylococcus simulans
GCAGATAGTCTGCCCTGTTTTTTAGTTACCACTCTGAATGTCTCTTGATGTTATTTTTATATCTGAATGTGTTATTTCTTTCAGATTTCAAGATTGAAAGGAATATAGTGTTCATTTACATGATTATCATTTTAATTATATTCACCCATGTTACAATGGTGTCAATTTCAACTTATATAGCATCATTCCATCATCAAATTTAACTTTTTGTTTTTAATGAAATAGTTTTCTCTCACGCGAGCCATTTATTGAAATTAAATCAACCTTTAATAAAGCTAGGTTTTTCATGTTGTACCTCTGTTTATGTTAAAGGTAATAATCATTAATCTAAGTGATCTACGGCATATTGCGCTTCTTCTGTAGTGAATTTTTCACCATATTCAGAGGTTAATTGATCAAAGATTTCTGCTTTAGACATATCCATTTCCTCTTGATAGACTTTAGCTGTTTCTAATGCATTCTCGTTATAATCGACGTTTAAATTATCAATGGCATATTGTGCATCTTCTTCAGAGAACTGTTCACCATACTCTGATATAAGCTGGTCATAAATACCTTATTTAGACATGTGCATTATATCAGAGTATGTTTTAGCTGAGTTTAAGGCGGCACGTGACTCACCCTCTATAGAGCTTTTTGACTGTTCTTCATCTAAATCAGATAAAGAAGATTCAGTATCATAAGACAAACTTTCATCAAATGTATCAGAATATGACTCTTCGGTATCTGGATATGCAGTTTCATTATCATATTCAGTTGTTGAAGATTCCGAATCAGAATAAGAATTTTCAGAATCGGAAGAGGAGTTATCTGAACTTTCTCCTCCACTAGTTACAGCTGCCGAACATCCAATAATAATAAACAGTAAAACAATTAATCCGAAACAACCTAAAAAAAACGGTCGTTTCTTGTTTTTGTGTGGATAAACACGTTCACCCTTTTCGTTGTAATAAATCTCTTCTTTCTTTGCCATTCATAAACCTCTTTTCTATTTATATATATTTAAAAAACCAGAACGTGATGACACATTACATAGAATTGTCAATTTTAAGTCAGGTTAATAAATCGGGTTTGTTCATAATAGTTAAAGCTTGTTTAATTCTATAGTTAGCGGATGCTTTATACATGATAAGGTGAAATGAAATCATCATATTTGTTTTATTAATATTCAGCATTTATCATTTAGTCTTAACAATCTTGTCAATGAAGTATTGAGTTGGTTCTTCTAACTTTAAAATCTTCTGCAAGTAAAATGTATTTTAG
>NZ_PZGG01000133.1 GCF_003043455.1 Staphylococcus simulans
TCTTTGTTCATTTGACTCAACACTTTACTTAATTTTATAAAATGTTTTGGTAGCATATGATTGTTTTTAAAAAAGTATTGGATATCAGATTGATACAACGTCTCATATGCTAGTTCACGATGCCCTAATTGATTTGTAACTAATCTTTGATTTGAGATTAAGGCAATGGCTTGCTGTGCCTCTTGAGGTGTAATACCCATTTCTAGTAAACGTAACAATGCCCCTTCGCAATCATTTGAGTGCAATGTAGATAACACTAAGTGCCCACTCAACGAAGCTTGTATAACACATTTAGCAATTGAAGCTTCACGAATCTCTCCGATTAAGATAATATCAGGATCACATCGTAAAATAGCTTTGAAAGAACTTTCATAGTTGATACCAGCTTTTTCATTTACAGAGATTTGGGTTATGCCAGGTATGCGTTTTTCTACAGGATCTTCGACAGTAATAATATTCAGGTTCAGCTTTTCTTTTGCAAAATTTACCATTTCATACATCATAGTACTTTTTCCTGAACCCGTTGGTCCTGTAAATAAAATCAATCCTTGTTTTTTATTCATCAAATGATGAAAATGTTTCGGACCTTCGCACTCGTATTCTTGGGTGAAATACTGCGGAGAAACCCTAATAACACAACTCTCCATTCCTAAAGATAATGGCAATGTAGATACTCTCAAATTGTAAAGCATTTGATGTTTGAAAGTTGTTTGGCCGCTTTGTGCTTGATGATAAGTGGAAACATCTAAACCAGATAAGAACTTCATAAAAGTAAGTAACTTTTGGTATGTGGCTATCTCAATGGACTCATAATTAGATAACATATCATTTACTCTGAATTTAATGAGAACAGCATGTTCTAATGGTATAAAATGAATGTCGGAAACACGTAGTGCAATTGCGTCTGTTAATATCTTTTCAAATAACCTCTTCATAAAAAATCGGGGCTGGGACATAAATCCAGTCTCAAATAAAAGCCGAGGAGAATCTTTAATGATTTTCCTCGGCTTTTTATATAAAATACTCATATTATTTCAAAAAAATAAAGCCCTCACGTATAATTAGAGAATA
>NZ_PZGG01000134.1 GCF_003043455.1 Staphylococcus simulans
ATGCTATTTTTATGATTGGTATCAATCATTTTATTGATATTAATACGAGTAAAGTCAGATAAATCTTGAAAATTCTTATATATATTTACAATCTCATTATTTCTATCTTTGTTTATGATTACACCTGTAATGGATTGGTTTGCTAATATATTTTTATCATTTTCTTGTACATTTATTAAAGTCTTTATCCCTTGATTTAATATTAAATTATTTCTTAATTCATAACATGAATAATCCGACAATATTGTCCTTGGTAATAACAAAGCTATTGTAGATTTTGAATGTGTATAGTTCAGAACTATATCTTCCACAAAGCACTTATAAATATTTGGTGTACCTTTATCAATATGTTTATAATGTTTTTTGATTGAGTGTTTTATGCTTACATATTTCTCTTTAACTTTTAAATACTCTTTTTCAGAGTCAAAATATCGTTTCTCAGCTCTCAAATTTTTATATGGCGGGTTTGTAATTACTATATCAAATTTTAGATTATCAAAATAAGTACTTAAAGGTATATATTGAGGGTTATCAGATGACAAATCATATGCCAACGCATTTCCTACATTATATTTTTCATAGTCATCATTTAATGTAATATTAAAATAAGTCAAAGAAAACTTCTTCAAGGATTTAATATATTCTTTTAAAGCTTCCTCATCCACATCACAAACGTAGATAT
>NZ_PZGG01000135.1 GCF_003043455.1 Staphylococcus simulans
GGCTATAATGTAGTGAGTGGTTTTTTTACTTATATTAAAGAGAATTCGAATATAAGTAATCCATATTCCAAAATGTTAAAACATTTAAAGTACGATTCTTATAGAAAATTAGATTATAGTAAATATGAGAAAAATACACCCATATGGTTTTTGATTGAATATTTGCAATTTGGAGACTTATGTTGGTTTATTGAATTTTTTTATAATGAATATGGTTTTAAAGAGTATAAAGAGTTAAGTAAAACTGTTAGATTTGTCAAAAACATTCGAAATAAAGCGGCACATAATACTCCTATTTTAAACAACATTGTTTTAACAAACCAAATCGACGGGAATGATAAAAGCGTTCTAATCACTCAATTTGTAAAGGGATTGGGAGTGAATAAAAACTTATTAAATAAACGACTTAGGAATTATAATATACATGATATTTTGGCTATGCTATATGTGTATGACAAAATTGTGTTGAGTAAAAATATGAGGATTCACAGAATTAGGGAATTAAACGACTTTCTCATTCGAGCTAAAAGGTATAAATACATATATGATGAAAGGTTCGTGTCAGTTTATAACTTTTTCAAGCAAATACTTGAAAATTATTAAAAGATACACTACCAATAT
>NZ_PZGG01000136.1 GCF_003043455.1 Staphylococcus simulans
CCTTACAATTTTTATGCTTATAAAATATTGAAGTATCAATTCTTATGAACTCTTTCCTATATATGTTTATCCTGAATGTTATGAATTAAACATAATTAGTTGATATAGCTACTAAAATTTATAATTAATGGCATTTTTCACAAATGCCGTATACTTCAAGCTTGTGTGTGTGAATTGTGACATTAGGGAGTTGTTTTCTAATCGCATCCATTGGACAATAATCAATTACTTTAGTGTCACCGCAAATTTCACAAATAAAATGATGGTGATGATGGTGTGTACAAGCAATTCTGAATTTCATTTCACCATCAAGTTCTGTATTTTCAATAATACCTAGGTCTTTAAATAAATATAAGTTTCTGTAAATTGTATCGAAAGAAATTCCAGGATACGCAGTATCCATAGTCTGTTGTATTTTTTTCGCGCTTACATATTTATTTTCTTTTACAAAAATATCGATAATCATTTTTCGTTTATCTGTGTATTTATGACCGTTATCTTTTAATAATTTGATAGCATCAGTCGTATTCATTTAACTGTCTCCTTTTTTACCCCTAGTGCGTAAAGTTTGCGTGAACATCGTAGCT
>NZ_PZGG01000137.1 GCF_003043455.1 Staphylococcus simulans
ATGAATTTATTAGTAAGTAGTATATTAATTATTGTGGTTTCTATGTCATGCTTTTTTGTATTGTTTTTACAATATCCTAAAAATCATGAAGATATGAAAAAAAGTGCTTTTAAATTGATGGTTTTAGATATTTTAGCTTTATATTGCGTGGTTATCTCTTTATACAACGCTTATTTCTTTATGGCTGCTGAAAATGGTGTTGATCTTACTGTTTTTTGGAGTGTTGGTATAATCACAATGTTTGTGTGTTTAATTGCTTTCATTTACGGAATTTATTTACTTAGTAATACACCATTTTGGCTTAAAACCAAGAAAAAAGATGAACAGATTTCTGGTAAAGTGATAGCAATGATACTTTTATTCCTTTTTAGTTTAGTAGTTTTAATTCAAAAAGTGATTGAATATTTTACAATTCCGAATATCAATCAATCAAAGTTTATGATTTTAGCGATAGGAGGGATGATGCCGTTCGTATATTTCGTTATCTTTATGCTTTACATACATTACACCCAAGTAT
>NZ_PZGG01000138.1 GCF_003043455.1 Staphylococcus simulans
CTGTAAAATCACCTAATAATTCTGCTTCTAAAAAACACCCGAGATCTTTTACATTGTCTATGTTAATAGTTAATCTATCATTTTTATATGAAACTCTATTTTTTTCTATTTCTAGAACTTTAGTAAATCCTAAAGAGAGTATTTCTTCTATAAAATTTGCTTGCGTTTCATCTAAAAGTATTTCTTTTTCATCCCATAATCCTTTGCTAATTGTTTCTTTTTTGGTAGCTATGCATGTTTCATTCTCATATCTTATTCTTAAAATATAGCTGCCTGGTATATCGCCTTCTTGTTCCTTGCCTTTTTCTTTGAAGTATTTATCTAATTGATAATTTTCCTCGCATAATGTGTAATTTTGTGATAAATACTCTGTCAATTCGTTTAAGCATTTTTCGTTTGTAATTAAAAATCTAACTTCTAGTTCTTTCATGTTGATTCACCTCTTGGAGTTTTACGAAACTTTACTTCGTTAGTCTTAATTTGAATAGTATAGATATAACTCTTGATGTAC
>NZ_PZGG01000139.1 GCF_003043455.1 Staphylococcus simulans
GTTATTAAAGTAATAATATCCTTATCTTTTTTAATTAGCTGATAATCCATGATATAACTAATGCAATCACTGAGATAACGAGAGTCACGTACATTAATGGGGCTACTTTTTCCACCATTTTTGTATATTCTTTATCTGCTGCATTTTGTTTCTTTAATCTCAAGTATTTTATGCCTAGATACAGACTTTCTAGTAAATTGACGATTAATACCAATAATAAAATTGTAATTATCATATGACATTTTTCTCCTTGTTTTATGTTCTTGAACGAGTTGAAAACGAGTTTCTTCGTGTCTTGATATCAATAATAAATGTTAAGGTCGGTTTAATCAATGAAGAGAAAAAAGAATTAGAAAAAATGAAAATGCGTAAAGCTGAATTTAAATATAAACTCGTTCTTACAGAAAACAATGATGAAATACTAGGATAATAAGTAGTTAAAAAAGAAGTGCAACACATGTACACTTAACACAAGTGTTTATTGCACATGTGTTAGTT
>NZ_PZGG01000140.1 GCF_003043455.1 Staphylococcus simulans
ACGTAAATCATATAGTAGAGTTCAAGAAAGGTGAAAAAATAATAAAATATATATAAATTTATTGCATGAATAATAATAAAAATAATGATTCTAAATTGCAATTACAAGTTAGCCACCCTGACAAATCTAGTTCATATAGAATCCTAGGGATTCACTCAGTATGTTCTCCTTGATTAGCTCCTTCAAAAACACTTCCATTGCTGACTGTCCATTTAGTATCTTACGTGGATATCTGTTCATCCATTGCTGGATTTTATGGACGGTAGAAGCTATTACAGTTGAGATGTGGATACCTGTAGGAATATGCCGGCGAATAAATCTGTGCTGATTGTCTTTCGTCCCTCGTTCCCAAGAGGCATAGGGGTGAGTGAAGTAGACTTCAGATAATCCCTTGAGG
>NZ_PZGG01000141.1 GCF_003043455.1 Staphylococcus simulans
TATTACTAGTACATTAAAGTAGCCATATATTATTAAAAACCTACCGAACTCTACTTGGCCAAGTGATTGCTCGAAATTGGGAAATAAAAATAATTGTTGAACTGCAATAAATAAACCTTGAGATAATATGTTTATTAACATATCTTTGATAAACTTCATTATTCAACACTTGCCTTTGTTATTTCATAAAGATTTTTGTGTTTTATGGCATTGTTTTGCCAAGAAAAACTCTTCTTATCTAGTTGGCTAATATTTCTTTGAATTTCGTTATAATTTCCAACAATTTTTCTCACTTGCTTTATTAACTCATCATTATTTGTTGGATTCACAGAATACCCAACATATCCATCTTCGAAATATTTATCAAAGCCTTCATTTTTTGTATATATA
>NZ_PZGG01000142.1 GCF_003043455.1 Staphylococcus simulans
GTGTACCATATCGTAACTTTAAATTCTTCTAACATGCTATACCAAGATTCAGGTGAGAATCGCCCACCTGCGATGCAATTCGTAACACCATTTAACCAAGGAGCAAAGACTCCGTAAGATGTACCAGTTACCCATCCTGGATCAGCAGTGCACCAATAAACATCATCTTTTTTTAAATCTAATACGTATTTTCCTGAGATATAATGTAATAGCATTGCTTGTTTGACGTGCAATACACCCTTAGGTTGTCCTGTAGAACCTGATGTATAGTGAAGAATTAATCCATCATCTGGCGCTAGCCACTCAATATTAAATTCCTCGCTAGCTTGTCTCATTTCTTTATTAAAATCAATGTATTCACCATCAACGTCATCATCTACAACAA
>NZ_PZGG01000143.1 GCF_003043455.1 Staphylococcus simulans
GTGTTTCTTGTTTCACTTGTTGTTTAGGTTGTTCAACAACTTTCGGTGTTTCTTGTTTCACTTGTTGTTTAGGTTGTTCAACAACTTTCGGTGTTTCTTGTTTCACTTGTTGTTTAGGTTGTTCAACGACTTTCGGTGTTTCTTGTTTTACTTGTTGTTTAGGTTGTTCAACAACTTTCGGTGTTTCTTGTTTTACTTGTTGTTTAGGTTGTTCAACAACTTTCGGTGTTTCTTGTTTCACTTGTTGTTTAGGTTGTTCAACAACTTTCGGTGTTTCTTGTTTCACTTGTTGTTTAGGTTG